>DTSJ01000256.1 GCA_012965445.1 Candidatus Hydrogenedentota bacterium | reverse complement strand
GGGTTGCCAGGGCTGCAATGATCAGGAGGTTGTGTAGCGAGAAGGCATGGAAGCGAGCGCGCATTCGAATATCCTCGGTTTGAGAAGGGAGCTAGAGAATTTGAATTTTATCACAGCGGTGATTTGTCAATCCAGACGACGACTGTCTTCTATGAGTGAATTACTTGTTAAACCGTCTCGCGATGGGTCACCAGATCTTGCAGTTGGAATTGCGTTTTCCAGCGATTGTATAGCTGGTCGTAATACGGCTTCATTTCTGTTTCGGGCTTGACGACCAGGGAATGTTGTCGCAGAGGTTCGAGGGAGGTTGTTCCGTCGGCTTGTCGTGCGAGCCGTGCTGCTCCGAGAGCAGCGGCTTCGGGATGCCTGCACACGGAAACGGGTTTATGAATTGCATTCGCGAGAATACGAGTGAAGGTTTCGCTTCGGGTAAGGCCGCCATCAATATTGATCGTCCTAAGATGTGGGACATCGTTGGACTTTTCGATATGCTCGATAATTTCTCGTGCGCGAAACGCGATACCTTCGAGTGCGGAATACACGATTTGCTTTCGCGTGGTCGATAACGTGAGTCCAGCGATTTGTGCGATTACTTCGGGTTGAAAGTAAGGTGAGCCGAGTCCCTGGAGCGCGGGCAGCAGGAGTACGCTTTCGGATCCTGTTGTATCGGTCAGGAAAGAGTCGAGGTCGACGGAAATTTCTTGTATACCCAAGGTAGTACCCAGCCAGTCGAGTGCAGCGCCCGCTGTGATGATCATGGCTTCGACGCAGTAGTCCGTGCGTCCTCCCTGTCGCTGCAGGACGAGTGGGTAGGTACCTGGAATCGTTACGACGTTGGTTCCGGTATGGACGTTGCAGGTGCCGGATGTTCCGAAGGTGATTTTCAGGTCGCCGGGCTTTTGACAGTCCTGAGCAATGGCGGCGCTTTGTTGATCTCCGACGATTGCGTTGATCGGAATAGACGCGCCGAGTATTGAGGGGTCTGTATCGCCGAGTACGGCAGCTGTATCGACGAGTATCGGGAAGAAGGACAGGTCCAAGCCTTGCGTTTCAATGAGCACTTTGTTCCACTGTTCCGTTTCGAAATCGAGATAGCCTGTTGCGCATGCCTGAGAGAGATCGGTGGCGTACAGCGTTCCTCCACTCAGTTTAAATGCGAGGTAGGTGTCGACGTTTCCCCAACACAATTCGCCCTGCCTCATACGGCTACGACCATCGGGAATGGAATCAACTGCGGCTTCGAGTTTGCAGGCGGATGATGCAGGGAACTGTGGAAAGCCGAGTTCCGTGAGTTCCTGCGCACGTTGGACTCCGCGCAGATCCTGCCAACTGATTATGGGCGTGAGTGGTACGCCAGTGGATTTTTCCCAAACGACGGTACAGGAGCGCTGGGAAGTGATTCCAATGGCGGCGATGTCTCCGGCGACCAGTTGAGCTTGGTCGAGCGACCGGTGGATGACTGACAGAGTATCTTCCCACAATTCCACCGGTGACTGCTCGACCAGGCCCGGCTGCGGTGACGTCAGTGATAAGGATTGCTGACCACGACCCGAAATGTTCCATTGCGAATCGAATATCAATGCGCGGACGCTCGTTGTGCCAGCGTCAATGGCGAGGACGAATTCAGGCATCGGGGATAAGTACTCCGGGGTTCATGATGTTATGCGGGTCGAGCATTTTTTTGATCGCGCGGAGGGTGTTGAGTCCTGTCTCGCCGAGATCGTGGTGCAGGTAGTCCTTGCGGACGCGGCCGATGCCGTGGTGATGGGCTACGCCACCGCCGAGGAAGGCGGTGGATTCGAGGACGCGTTTCCAGCACTCGTTGTAGATGTCCGCCATGTCCGCCTTGTCTTCTGGACGGGCCGCGAAGGTGAAGTAGAGATTTATGCCTGAACGGTAAACGTGTGAACTGTGGGCTGTCCCCGCGAGGATTCCGGGAACTTCTTGAAGCGATGCAGTCACTTTTTCGTAGATAGCGTATATTGCGTCCCAAGGCGCGGAAATTTCGATGGTGTCCAGAATGATTCCTTTTTCGAGGAAGCTGCTCCATGTGGGGACTGTGTTTCTGTGTGACAGCCAGCCTTCGACGATTTCGGTGGGGGCATCTCCTAGTCCGTGTTTCGAGGCGATCTGCGCGATTCCTTCGGCTTCGGCATTGGCCATGGCTTCAGGCCCCTCGTGGATGGCGAAGAAGACCGAGGTGCCTTCCTGATGATGTTCCGGGAAGTTGCGTGCTGATTCGGCGGCGTCGTACTGGCGCATCACGACGGGGGTGTAGCCTGCCTGAATAATCTCACGCTGCGCTTCGAAGCCCTGTTCTATGGAGTCAGCAAAGAAGGCTGAGTTGATCGAGGATTCCGGAAGACGACGCAGGGAAAAGGTGACACCAGTTATTACGCCGAGGGTGCCTTCGCTGCCAAGGAGGAGATGGCGCAGATCGGGGCCTGCTGCCGCGCGGGGCGCCTTTCCAGCGTTGATGACCGAGCCATCGGGGAGTACCGCTTCGATGCTGTATACGATGTCTTCGATATTGCCGTGGCCGGTCGAGAACTGTCCAGATGCGCGTGTCGCAATCCAGCCTCCGACGCTGCTGACATCGATGGATTGCGGCCAGTGTCCGATGGTCAAACCGAAGTCCTGTACGTCGCGCTCCGCTTCTCCTCCGTTGCGTCCAGCATCGAACGAAGCGAGCAGGTTGATTTCGTCGATGTGTCTGATTTGATTCATGTCGCTGAGGTCGAGGAGAACTGAATCGGGATTTCCGATGATTCCGCCGCAGACGCCGCTTCCGAGTCCGAAGGGAATCAATGGTCTCTGAGTATCGCGACATACGTTTACGATTTCGACGACTTCATCGGTGGTTACGGGGCGCACGACGCAAGCGGGTCGGCGGGCGGGTCGTTCCTGCACATCGTC
>DTSJ01000255.1:1567-2943 GCA_012965445.1 Candidatus Hydrogenedentota bacterium | reverse complement strand
TGTTTGATGACTATTCCAACCGGGCACCCGCGTTGGCGGAGAACGAGGCGATGATTGGTCGTCACATGATGTATGACTGGGATTTCAAAGTGCCGGGACTTGGAATCCCGGACGCGCTGGGGCGGGATTTCGTGAACAAGGAATATGAACGAATGACGGACGCTCAGAAGCGGGACTGGGACGCTGCGTATAAACCGAAGAATGCGGCATTTCTGGAATCAAAACTGGAGGGAGATGATCTCGTTCGCTGGAAGTATCAACGATACATCAAGGATTATCTGCGGTGTGTTGCTTCGGTAGATGATAATATCGGGCGCATTCTGGATTACCTCGACGAGTTTGGACTCGCAGAGAATACGATTGTTATCTACAGTTCGGATCAGGGTTTCTATCTGGGCGAACACGGGATGTATGACAAGCGGTGGATGTATGAAGAATCTATCTCGATGCCGCTGCTGATGCGTTGGCCGGGAAGAATTGATCCCGGAACGCGAGTCGAACAGTTGACGCAGAACATTGATTTTGCGCCGACTTTTCTTGAGGTTGGCGGCATTGAATCGCCGACGGAGATTCAAGGACGTAGTCTGGTTCCGCTTCTGTCGGGTAAGCGCGTCGAAGATTGGCGCGAGGCTATTTATTATCATTACTACGAGAAGGGCCAACACAACGTGGCACGTCACGAGGGCGTGCGGAGTGATCGGTATAAACTGATTCATTACTATGGCACGGGTGACTGGGAGTTGTTCGATCTTGAGAACGATCCGAATGAAATGAAGAGTGTATATGATGATCTTGAATATGGAGACGTGCGGAGCTTGATGAAGGGTAGACTCTCGACTCTGCGTGAGGACTACAAGGTCCCTGAGTTGGATTAACCGATTCGAAAATCGTCTAAAATTTCTTTCTTGAACCTATCATCTTCCAATGCAAGGGGTTACGTATTCTGCGGCCCGAATCGGGTGAATTTTCAACGAAAAAGCCTTGAGTTCCCGCTGTTTTAATGCTACTGTCCGAGTGTTGCGGGGAGCAAAATGCTCGAACAAGAATTGGAAGTGAAGGTCGGGGAACGGTTGCGGTCGCTTGGGGTGACTGTGGCTACGGCTGAATCGTGCTGCGGTGGTCTTATGGCGCATCGTCTCACGAATGTAAGTGGTTCCTCGAAGTATTTCGTCGGTGGTGCGGTAACGTACAGTAACAAGGCGAAGATGATTGTGCTGGGGGTACAGAAGTCTTCGCTGCAGGCTGAGGGGGCGGTGAGTGAACTGGTCGCGGGGGAAATGGCGCGGGGGGCGTGCAACGTGTTCAGAACGGAGTACGCCGTTTCGTGTACGGGTATCGCGGGACCTCTCAGATTATCAAAAAGTGGCTAGAGATTT
>DTSJ01000255.1:0-1557 GCA_012965445.1 Candidatus Hydrogenedentota bacterium | reverse complement strand
ACCTGGGTGCTCAGGTGCCCATCACATGCCACCCTCAACAGGCTCTCTGAAGACAAGCCTGTGGGTCTCGTGTTTATCGGGGTAGCTTTTCCGGACGGTGAGCGCGTAGAGCGGTGTGTGTTTGACGGGGATCGTGAGAACGTGAAGCGTCAGACTGCGGACCGCGCCTTCGAGATGCTGCTGGAGGTTGCTGAATGAGCGCCGGCTTCGCGCATTTGCATTGTCACACGGAATACAGTGTGCTGGACGGTGCGTGCAAGGTGAAGGAAATCCTGCAGAAGTGTCGCGACTATGACATGGACTCGTGTGCGATTACGGATCACGGTGTGTTGTTCGGGGCGATTGATTTTTATGAGACGGCGAAGAAGATGGGGATTAAGCCGATCGTGGGATGTGAGCTTTATCTTGCGCCGGAGAGCCGTTTCGAGCGTGTGAATCGGCCGGGGAAGAACAACTATCATTTTCTGACGCTGTGCGAGAATGAAACGGGGTATCACAACCTGTGTAAGCTGAGTTCGGCTGGGTTTCTGGAGGGTTTTTACTATAAGCCGCGTGTGGATCTCGAGCTTCTGGCGAAACACAGCGAGGGGCTGATTGCTACGACGTCCTGCCTGGCCGGGGAAGTGCCTCAATGGCTGATGGATGATGATATTGACAAGGCGAACGAGGCGCTGCTGCGATATGTGGACATTTTCGGGAAGGACAATTTTCTTGTTGAATTGATGGACCACGGGATGGACGAACAGAAGAAGGTCAACGAGTATCTGGTGTCGATGGCGGAGACACATGGGCTGATGCTGATCGCGACGAACGATTGTCATTATGTGGACAAGGAAGACGCTGAACCGCATGAGGCGTTGTTGTGTATTCAGACGAACGGCATGCTCGACGACGAGGACCATTTCAAGTTTTCTTCGGATGAGGTATATTTCAAGACGCCGGACGAGATGCGCGAGGTGTTTCCTGATCATTCCGAGGCGATCGCGAATACGCAGTTGATTGCTGACAGGTGCAACGTGGAGATTCCGCTGGGTCAGCATTTGATCCCTTCGTTTGAGACTCCCGAGGGGAAGGGGAAGGCTGAGTATCTGCGGGAACTGGTGTATGAAGGGCTTGAACTTCGTTATGGCGCGGGGATGGACAAGAAGTATTCTGACCGAGCGGATTTTGAACTGGGTATTATCGAGCGGATGGGATTCGTAGATTACTTTCTGGTGGTCTGGGACTTGGTCGAGTTTGCGCGGCGCAGTGGAATAGCGGTGGGGCCGGGGCGTGGTTCCGGCGCGGGGAGTATCGTGGCTTACACGCTGCGAATAACGAATATCGATCCGATGCGGTACAACCTGCTTTTTGAGCGGTTTCTGAATCCCGAACGCGTATCGATGCCGGACTTTGATATCGATTTCTGTTATCTTCGCCGTGAGAAGATGATTCAGTATTCGTATGATAAGTACGGTCAGGAGAATGTCAGTCAGATCATTACTTTTGGTCGGATGCTTGCCAAAAACGTTGTGCGCAATGTGGGGCGTGTTTTGGGGATGCCTTATTCGGAGGTGG
>DTSJ01000254.1:965-2943 GCA_012965445.1 Candidatus Hydrogenedentota bacterium | reverse complement strand
TACCCTGCCAGTGGAAGCCCTGTAATCTGTATTGGAAGCATACACGGCGACATCGTACCCATGATCGTACCGAAATTTTCGCGCCCGAATACCTCTCCAATGAGAGATCCCCAGAGCGGAACAACGCCGCCCATACCGAAGCCGAAAAGCGCCACGCCGATCTGCATGAGCAGCATCTCCTCGCCTCTGGAAATCAGGAATACCCCGGACATCTGGAAAGCGATCGATATCCACACGCCCACGCGGGTATCGATGTGATCAGCAATCCAGCCAAAGATTACCTTGCCGACGACACCCACCCCAGCCGAAAGCGACAGCAGCATCGCCGCCTGTGTATTCGTCAGTCCGCGATCAATCGACATAGGAATCATGTGGGTCAACACCGCACCGATACAGTGCATACACAGTGAAAACGTGATCACAATCGCCCAGAAGTTCTTGTTCGTCACAGCCTGCCTGAAACTCCAACTGTGATGATCAATCGTGTCTGCGGCCTTCTGGTCTTCAGTCTCGAACGCACCCTCAGATTCAACGAGGCTGCCGGGAGGAAGCGCATCCGGCGCGGATTCACCGTCAGGAAACAGACCCTTCTCCTCAGGACGATTTACCACGAAACAATAGACCAACGGTATGACGACGACCATCGAAGTAATGCCGTACACGATAAATGTGTAACGCCAGCCGATGACTTCGATCAATTTCGAAGACACAGGCGCCATAATCATACCGGACGCCGAGACACCCATCGTCGCGATTCCCAGCGCAATCCCGCGGTTCTTGATAAACCAGTTTGCCACAAGCGTCTGGCTGGGAATCATGCCCAGCATTGCCTCGCCCACACCCAGAAGCGTTGCGAGAATGAGGTAAAACTGCCAGAGCGCCGTAATTTGCGCAGCGAGCAGAAAGCCGGTACTCATCAAGCAGGTCCCGACTAGCATAATCGTCCGGATCGAGTATCGGTCCACCGCTTTGCCGAGGAACGGGGCCATCAGCCCCATCGTAAGATTCATCAGCGCAAGCCCCAACGAGATGCCCAGCCGCGAGCTGCCGAATTCCTCCTCAAGCGCCAGGAAAAACACGCCATAGGAATAAAACAGGAAGCCAATCGAAATGAAGAGCGCCGTGAAAGACACGCCCACTATTTTCCAGCCGTAATACACGAGAAGTGTGAGATCCTTCCTAAAAAAGAGAAAATGGCAGTCAGAGAGACCGTCATTCAGGGTAAAGCAAGGGTTCCTGTGTCACCGCATCGCCATGCACAGTATACGCGATGTAGGGGCAATGATGCGAATACTTCATGTCTTAACTAATTTCTTGAGCCGTCTGCGCCTGTTCATCTATAGTACTGCCCTGCAAATCGAAATTGTCTACCAATACTCAGGAATCCACCAGACATGAATGTTGCGGAACTCGCGCGCGACAGTATCAATAAATTCGGCCAATATGACGCTTTTCAGTTCGGCGATCGCCACTGGTCCAATATCGAACACGATGCCTATGCCAGCCGACTGGCAACAGTCCTGCGCGATCACGGCGTAAAAGTCGGCGACCGCGTTCCCGTCGTCATGTCCAACTGCCCCGAAGTCCTCGCCTGTTTTCAGGCGATCTGGAAAATCGGCGCGGTCATCGCCCCGACCACGCCGCAGCTTGGGGTGCGCGAACTCGCGTACGTCTTCGAGCACTCCGATGCGAAGATCGTGATTACCCAACCCGCACTCGCAGACAAAATTTCCGAAGCCGCTGATCTCGCCCCTCTCTGCAAACAGGTCTACACGATAGGCTCCTGCGAACAAGAAGGTGTCACCGATCTCGCACCCGAAATCGAGTCCGCAGATGCCTTTCCCGACATCGTCTCCTGCCAACCAGACGACATGGCATTCCTCCTCTACACTTCCGGTACTACGGGCCATCCCAAGGGTGTCATGCTCTCCCACAACAACATCATCTCGAACCACCTCGCCGTGGCGGAGTTCAAACG
>DTSJ01000254.1:0-955 GCA_012965445.1 Candidatus Hydrogenedentota bacterium | reverse complement strand
CCTCAGCCATTCCTTCGGCGTACTCATGATGAACCTCTGCTCGATCTTCGGGGCTCCCGCAGCGATCATGTCCAGCTTCGATCCCGTTGAAGTGCTGCGCCTCATCCAGAAATACAAAGTGACACGATTTTCGATGGTGCCAACCATGCTCGTGCGCCTGTGCAATACGCCCGAACGCGAGGAATTCGACACCTCCTGCCTCGAAATCGTCAATTCCGGCGGCGCGATCCTCCCCAACGAAGTCCGCGTCCAGTTCGAGGAACTCTTCGACTGCAAAGTGCTCGACGGCTACGGCCTCTCCGAAACAGCCCCGACAGCCACCTCTTATCCCAGCTCCGAACGAATCCGGCCCGGCTCCATCGGCAAGCCCATCCCCGGCGTCACCGTCACCATCCTAGACGAGTCCGGCGCAGAAGTCCCCCGCAACACGCCCGGCGAAATCTGCATCGACGGCCCGAACATCATGACCGGCTACTGGAAAAATCCCGAAGCCACCAAAGAAGCCCTCCGCGGCGACGTACTCCATTCAGGTGATGTCGGCTACATGGACGACGACGGCTACCTCTTCCTCACCGACCGCATGAAAGACCTCATCATCAAGGGCGGCGAGAACATCTCCCCGCGTGAAATCGAAGACGGCTTTTACAACCACCCCGCCGTCGAAGAAGTGACAGTCGTCGGCATCCCGGACTCCACCTACGGCGAAAACATCGTCGCCGTCATGTCCCTGAAAGCAGGCCACTCCCCCACAAAAGCCGAACTCCTCGAACACGTAGCCCAGCACATCACAAAATTCAAAATCCCCAAACAAATCCAGTTCCGAGATGAACTCCCCAGAAACCCCAATGGAAAAATCGACCGAAAACGTATTCGCGCAGAACTCTCTGAAGGAACGTAACTCAATGTACATGAACCGTCGTCAATTCCTCGAATCTTCCACGCTCGTGCCTTTGCT
>DTSJ01000253.1 GCA_012965445.1 Candidatus Hydrogenedentota bacterium | reverse complement strand
ACGCGAGATTGTGACAGGGGTCTGTTTAGCGGTGCTGGGGTATGGCTCTGCGGTGAATGCGCAGACTGACGACGGTGAGTGGCCGACTTATGGTGGGAATCTGCGGAGTTCGAAGTACGCCCCGCATGACCAGATTAATGCCCGGAATTTTGAGAAATTGGAAGTCGTCTGGCGATGGAAATCTGTAGACGAGTATGTGTCGCTGACCAATGCTGACGGAGAATGGTTGGGGAAATCGTCGGACGTGTTTGCGGCACTGCAGGAGGAAAATCCGGATCGGTGGCGCAGCGGTCGTGAGCCGAGGCTGGCGAGTTTGAAGGCGACTCCGTTGATGGTGGACGGTATATTGTATATCGTGACGGCGTTGTATCAGGCTGCGGCGATTGACGCGGCTACTGGCGAGACGCTGTGGGTATATAACCCGAAGAGTTATGAGGCGGGAACGCCTACAATGTCTATTTACTGGCAGCATCGAGGTCCGGCTTATTGGACGAATGGGCTGGACGCACGGATTCTGTGGGGTACCGGCGACGCGTATTTGTATTCGGTGGATGCAAAGACGGGGCGTCCGTCCAAGGACTTCGGGGTGAACGGGCGGGTTGACCTTACCGACGGTATACCTCGTGCTTCGCGCGATGAGCGGGACTATCTGAATGCGATGTTGTATTCGTGTGCTTCTCCCCCACTCGTGATTGGTGACGTAGTGGTAACAGGATCTTCAATCGCAGATCGACGTGTGACCAAAGAGGCGCCTCCGGGTTGGGTACGTGGCTGGGATGTGAAGTCGGGAAAGCTGAAGTGGACGTTCAAGACGATTCCGACGGGCGAGGAGTTTGGTGCGGACTCGTGGGAGGATGATTCCTGGGAGTATTCGGGGAATGCGAATGTCTGGACGCAGATTAGCGCGGATGTCGAGCTCGGCTATGTTTATCTGCCGACGGGAACGCCGACGAATGACTTCTACGGCGGGCATCGGCTGGGCGATAATTTGTTTGCGGAGTCACTAATCTGTGTGGAAGCAGAGACGGGCAAGCGCGTCTGGTATTTTCAGACAGTGCATCACGGGGTATGGGATTATGACAATCCCGCTGCGCCGAATCTGATTGATATTACGGTGGACGGCAAAGAAATTAAGGCGGTAGCGCAGGTCACCAAGCAGGGGTTCGTGTATACGTTTGATCGCGTGACGGGTGAGCCTGTGTGGCCTATAAACGAGACTCCCGTGGATACCGTTACGGATATGCCGGGCGAGCGCCTCTCCCCCACTCAGCCGATACCTTCGAAGCCTGCTGCTTTCGAGTATCAGGGTGCCACGGAGGAGGACGTGATCGATTTTACGCCTGAGATTCGGGACGCGGCTCTGAAGGAGTTGTCGCTGTATAAAATTGGGCCTCTGTTTACACCGCCGGGCAAGAAGGGAACTATTATGCGCCCGGGTCTGGGCGGCGGCGCGAATTGGAGCGGGGCGGCGGTCGACCCTGAAACGAGTATTCTGTACGTTCCTTCACGAAGCGGACATTCGGTGGTTCATTTTTATGAGCCTGGGCCTCAGCTCGGCGGGACCGTTCGATTCACGCATGGTGCTCGCGGCGGGCGCGGCTCAGGACCGTTTGGGCTGCCGTTGTTTAAGCCGCCGTACAGTCGCATGACGGCGATTGATATGAATACCGGTGAGCATTTGTGGATGGTGCCGACTGGTGCCGGGAATGCGCTCCGGAATCATGAGAAGCTGAAGGGCTTGAATCTGCCTCCGCTGGGCGGGGACGCGCGGACTGGTCCCGTACTGACGAAGACGCTCCTGATATATGGTGAAGGGCCTCAGGATGGATCTCATGCGCTTGTAGCATTGGATAAGGCTACAGGAGCGACGATTGGGCGGGTTTCGATACCCGGACGGCCTATCGGCACGCCGATGACGTATATGCTGGATGGAAAGCAGTATATTTCCGTGACAGTGAGTGCGAGTCCTCCAGAGTTGATCGCGCTGGCGTTGCCGTAGAGTTCACTACAATATGCGGTAGTGAGTCCAGCAGCGAGAGATACGTCGAACACAATATACATGTAAAGTATCGATTAACACAATATATTGTACTATTTTGTAAGGAATAGAGTACTTTTTTCGAAATATTGACTAATGTGGGTTGACAACCACTATATGTTGTGTTATGTTATGTCCGGTGTTGGGAAACACGTAGTTAACCGGGCATTACATTCTCGCCTCCCATGAGAATGTTTTCCGCAGCCTAAGCCCATATAGTTAAATACACCCAGAAGCGACCGGACTCGTCTACCGCAGCCCAGACAGTCCGGAGGAATCGTTTCTACCGTTTTTTCGCAATAGCGACTAAACGGCTTGTTCTCCATACACTCCCCGCTTTTGGCGGTAGGTACTCCAAGTACCTGCCGCCCTTCTCTTTTTGTCCTCATGGGTATGGTTTTGTTGAGCCTTCATTGCTCATGAATCTGAATATTGCGTTCCTTCTCCGGTTGATTTACACTCGCGTAAACACAAAAGCAACTATCGGAATTGACCCTGCTCCATGACTTATCAGCATCTATCCTTACTCATTGGCCCGCTTGCCGCCATGTGGACCCTTTTGGGCACGACAGCTGCATCTGGCGATTTCCAGATTTCGGACAGCGATCATAAAGTGGTCGTAACCGAAGATGGTCGTCCGGTGTTGACATACAACTATGGCCGTATGGATCCTCCAGAAGGTCTGGATGCCGAGAAGTATTGGCGATCGAGTTATATCTATCCGGTTTATGATTTGGCGGGAGAAAATATTTCGGAGGATTTTCCGAGCGACCATTATCATCATCGGGGGATTTTCTGGAGCTGGCCTGAGTGTCGGGTTGGGGACCGAAAGATGGACACGTGGACGCTGGGCGGGGTGCGGCAGGTGTTTGAGAAGTGGCTTTATCAGGAGGCTGACGCGGATGCGG
>DTSJ01000252.1 GCA_012965445.1 Candidatus Hydrogenedentota bacterium | reverse complement strand
TGGTAGTGACGTCGACATCCTCGTCAGGCCCAATCGTATGGGACATTGGCACGAATTGCTGGTACGCGCCTGTCGCAGCTTTGGCGCGACTGTCGAACGTGCCCGTTGCTATTTTTATAGCCAACAACATATTATCCACGGGTTGGACACGGGCAGCCTCCAGATTGACCTGATGCCTCGACTGCATTGGCGGGGGGGTGGATTTGACGACTGCGTGCGATTTCAGACTGTGCACCAAGGAAGCGACTTTTTCTATTCATGAAACCAAGATTGCGATTGTTGCCGATGTTGGAACGCTTCAGCGGATCACGAATGTCGTCGGCAAGGGCATGGCACGAGAGATGGCGTTTACGGGATGTAAGCTGCCGTCGGATCGCGCGCTTCAGTGTGGACTTGTGAACGATGTGTTCGATGATAAGGATGCGATGCTTGCGCGCGCTCGGGAACTTGCGACTGAAATTGCGTCGTTCTCACCGCTGGCGGTTCAGGGTACGAAGGAAGTGCTGAATTATTCCGACGATCATAATCTGCGCGACGGGCTGGAGTATATCGCATTGTGGAATGCGGCGTTTTTGAAGTCTAAGGATGTGACTGAAGCGATTACGGCGTTTATGGAAAAGCGCGAGCCTCAGTTTACGGGCAAGTAGGTCTATTCATTCGACCGCAGCCGTAATGTTGTTTTTGGTTTGCGGAGATTTCTTGGCGGGTATCGGGAACAAACTAAGGGTAAACGATGAGCAAGAAGTGGCGTATAGCGGGAATCGATTTTGAGCACATGCATATGGGGGACAATCTTCGGATGGCGTTTGAGCATCCGGACGTTGAGATCGTAGGCATCTGCGATGAAACTCCGGCGAAGATGGAGCAGAGTATAGAGAATTTTGGTATTTCTGATGACAGTGTGTTTACGGATTATCGGAAATGTATCGAATCGACGAAGCCGGATATCGTGCTTTTGTGTCCTGCAACCGGTCGACATGCCGAAGCTGTGGAGCAGGTTGCGCCGTTTGGCGCACACATCATTATGGAAAAGCCTTTCTCGTCTAGCCTTGCCGAAGCCGATCGAATGACGGCGGCGATGGGGGACGGGCAGCTGCTGGCAATCAATTGGCCGTTGGCATGGTTTCCATCGCACGTCACTGCGAAGAGAATAGTGGACGAGGGCGGCATTGGAGATGTCTTGGAGGTTCACTCGTACGGAGGCAATCGCGGCCCGCTCTGGCACGTTGCGGATAAAATTGAGGCGACTGCGGAAACCGTGGAAGCGGGAAAATCCGACAGCTGGTTCTACAAGTCGGCGCTGGGCGGAGGATCACTGCTTGATTATCTGGGTTATGGCACGACGCTGGCGACGTGGTATCAAGGCGGGCGCGCACCGATTGAAGTGGCAACGATGACGCACATTCCCGAAGGTCTAGAAGTCGACGAGCACAGCATCACCATCGCGCGATACGCACACGGCTTGTCGAAGTTCGAGACGCGATGGGGGACGTTCACCGATCCGTGGACACATCAGCCGCAGCCGAAATGCGGATTCGTGATCGTTGGGAAAGAGGGAACGATCGCCAGTTACGATTACGCGCCGACGATTCGTGTTCAGTCGAGGGAGAAACCCGAAGGCGATGACGTGGAGGTTGATACGCTGGCCGAGCCAATCCAAAATCCGATCCAGTATGTCGTACACTGTCTGGAACATGAGCAGCCCATCGAAGGGCTGCTTTCGCCGGAGATTTCGCGTATTGGGCAGCAGATTGTCGACACAGCGGCGCAGAGTGCCCGCGAAGGTCGCACAGTGCCTTTAGTACAAAGCTGAACGATGGTCGACTCCGAGGACAGCAGTTACGGACTGAGTGACGTCGGGGAATCGAATGCGATAGATGCGCCAGAGTATGAGTATCTGCCTGCGATGCCAAAATCGTATCGTCCGAAAATCGGGATTGTAGGATGCGGGGGTATCAGCGAGTATCACTTGAGGGCATACAGGATGCTTGCGCTGGAGGTAGTTGCGCTGTGTGATGTGAAAGCGGAGGCTGCTGAGGCGCGGAGGAACGAGTTTTATCCCGATGCGGAAATTTATACCGACTTTCACGACTTGATCGCGCGGGAGGATATTGAGGTGGTGGATGCGACGACGCACCCGCCTGAGCGCATCCCGATTGTTGAAGCTGCGTTGTCGAGCGGGAAGCATGTGCTGAGTCAGAAACCGTTTGTGATGGATCTGGATGAGGGGGAGCGCCTCGTGAACCTCGCGGAGGAGCATGAGCGAATTCTCGCGGTGAATCAGAACGGACGCTGGGCTTCGCACTTCAGCTATATGCGTCACGCGGTAGGAGCGGGACTCATTGGCAAAGTATCTGGTGTGAATTTTTCGCTGCAGTGGGACCATAGCTGGGTCGCGGGAACACCGTTTGATGATCTCAGGCATTTGATTTTGATGGACTTCGGTGTGCATTGGTTCGACATGTGCGCGGTGTTTTTTGATGGTCGAGACCCGACATCGGTATCTGCGAATGTCTCCGATGTTCCGAACCAGCGCACAAAGGCTCCGATGCTTGCGCACGTTATTGTCGCGTATCCAGAGGGGCAGGCGACGATGAGTTTCAACGGGCATGTGATGCACGGCCAGAAGGACGAGACGATTGTTACGGGAGACCTCGGGACGTTGTGCAGTACCGGGCCGAGTTTGAGCGAGCAGGGAGTTACTGTTTTTACCGAAGCCGGACATGCGAGACCGGAACTGCAGGGAACCTGGTTCGACAATGGATTTCAGGGAGCGATGACGGAACTGCTCTGTGCGATTGAAGAGAAACGTGCGCCTCATCATAGTGCGCGGAACAATCTGCGTTCGCTTGAGTTGTGCCTCGCCGCGCTGGCGAGCGCGGAAGACGGCGGACGCCCTAAGGTCCCAGGCGAGCATCGAGTCGCGACGTTATGATTGACAGGCGATTTGACAGCTGACTTATTCGAGGGTATTCAGGAATGCCACGAGGTCGACCAAATCCTGCTCGGTCATGCCTGCTGCCAAGCCGGACGGCATGACGGATATTGTGCTTTTCTCGCGGGCGGTAATATCGGCGATTGGGATGCTCGTTGTCAGTCCGGCGCTGTCAATCAGTTCGAGGGTTCGGGCGTTTTCGAAGCGGATATAACCCATCAATCCTTCTTCGCTTTTCGTATCGATGATCCAGGGCTGGTACTCGTGCGATATGCCAGCATTCGGATTGAGTATGGATTCGAAGATTGCTTGCCGACTCAGTTTTTCTCCGATTTTTCCGAGGTTGGGGCCGATGTCCGGGCCATCACTGGCTATGGAATGACATCGTGAGCACGATGCTTTTTCTTCATTGAAAAACAGTTCTTTTCCGTTATCGGGATCTCCCCTTTTCCTCAGCAATTGGCCCAATGGAGGGAGTGGTGCTCCGTCGCGTGACTCTTCCGGCGGCAACAGTTGGATGGCTTCGGCGCGAATAGATTCGAATTTTACTGAACGCAGGGTATCGGCTACGTTGAACAAGATATCATCTGGAATAGATTCGTCGTTGGCGAGATCCAGAAGCTTCCGAGATCCCAGTTTAGTGTTGCTCAGTGTGCGGACGGCGCGCAGACGCAGAGTTCTGGGACGATTCGTCTCGACCAGATAGTCTCCGAGTACATTACGCGTATGTGTGCCCCGTGTTTGTGTGATGGCGCCGAAGGTTCGGGCGTGTATTTCTTCGTTTTCAGACTCGAGTAAGGGAAGTAGTTTCCCTATGCATTCTTCGTAGCGTTCGAAGTCGCCTCGCGAGATGACGCTGCCAATCGTTTTGAGAATCTCGATGCGATCCAGAACAGTCGTACTCGCTGCCGTAACATTTTCGATTAGTGATGGCAGCAGGCCCTCGCGCCGGAGTTCGCGAATGAATGCCAGAGTTTCGGGTGTACTCTTGCCGTTGGTAATTTCTGATCCAATATACCCGTCCAAATCGTTCGCGTTCATTGCCTTGCGCCAGGTATCGCCTTGGTTGCGCGTGAGGAGATCGAAGGCGAGGGCCTGAACTTCCTGATCGCCGGAATCTTTGGCACGCGCGACGATGTAGGCTCCTGCATCGTCTCCTCCGATGGCATCGATCGCGCGCAGTGCGGACTCCCGTACGCCAAAGGGCAAGGCATCATCTTCAACAGTCTTCATTGCGGGCGCAAACAAGTCTGGCGTGTGATACTGAAGCGCAAGTCCGGCGACTCTCGAATCCCATGGCGCATCTTCGTGTTCGGCGAGCAGGCGTTTTGCGGCGTTGTCATGTCCTTCTGCGGCAATTCCAAGCGCCTCTCGGTAAAATCGATCTTCACCGTCATATTCGCGCTGCAAAGTTGCCAGCCAGTCGTCGTAGGTTCCCGCATCGCCATGACTGGCAAACTGCGGCTGCGTTGATCGATTCGAAAAGGCCATTTCCAGCAGCACCTGTCTCCGTACAGCCGGATCAGAATCACTCATTGCTTTCGCGATATCACTCTCCGAATGCGGCACGAATCGACTGAGTCCACGCACCGCCATGACTCGAATTTCCGGTCGTTTGTCGTTCAACGCCTCACGAATCACCGCGTTCCGGTGCTCATCATTTTGTACGAGTAGCCAGAAAGCGCGGGCGGTTTCGATTGCATCGGAACCCCGAAAAAGGTTGAGCAGGAGATCCGCGTTCGATGGCTGAGATGCGCTTTGGTGCGCCAGATAACGCACCGCTTTGTTCGGAGATAGAAATGCCTTCCGCAATCCGGCATCGGATTTTAAATCAACGGATGGCACCAAGTACTTGTTGGATTCGCCTTTACGGGTCAGGCGATAGATACGCCCCTGGTTTGCATCGACCATACGGTGTCCGCCTACTCCGGCATCATACCAGTCTGCAATGAAGATCGAACCGTCGGGTCCGGCGGTCACGTCGCTTGGGCGAAACCAGGAGTCTTCGGGGCTGGATACGAGGACTTCCATTTCGGCGCTGAATCCAGCTCCGTCGGGGACGGGACGGTAAGACCGAATATGCCCAGGGCCCGCATCGCTATGAATAAGCGTGCCGCGCAGCCGATCCGGTAGCGCAGCGCCGTCATAGACCATCAGTCCTGTCGGCGAGCCAAAACCGGTCTTGAGCATCGTCGGCATAGTACCCGCGCGATCAGTGTTCCAGTGAATCTCGTCCAACCTCTTGTTTCCACTGCGACGCCCCCCCGTGCCTTCGTTCCAGTACCCATAGTCACCGCCTTCAAATACGTAATTGATTCGCGTCTGCTCATTTCCGTCGTCATCGTTGTCTGAAATATACACGTTTCCAAATGAGTCAACCGTCGGTTCATAAGGGTTCCGCATGTTCGACGCCAGGATTTCCAGGTGCATGCCTTCCATATCCGTGCGCAATACCGTCGCTGCCTGGTACTTTCCGCCACGGCTCGTGAACACGCGATCACCCGATTTGTCCGTCACATCAAGCCCCTGATCGCCGACACTCATGTACAGAAAGCCGTCAGGCCCGAACTGGATGCCGTGAATCGCGTGGTCATGGTCAACGCCTTTGAAACCAGTGAGAATGACCGTTTTCTTGTCCGCGACGCCATCATTATCGGTGTCCTCCAGATAAAACAAGTCCGGGGACTGGCACACGTAAACCCGATCACCCAAAACTGCAATCCCGAGCGGTGCCTGCAAACTTGGGTCTTGATAAAAGGTGGTGGCTTTGTCGCAGCTACCGTCGCCGTTCGTATCTTCGAGTATGCGAATTCGGTCGCCTTTTTTGTCCTCGATGGATTGATTGAAGAGGCGATAGTTTGCGGCTTCGAGTACCCAGACGCGCCCCTGCGCGTCGACATCGATGCTGGTGGGATTACGCAGATCGGGTTCGGCGGCGAAGAGGGATATTTCGAGTCCGTCGGCGACGACGAGACTCTTGAGTGCTTCGTCTGGATCGAGCTGTGCAGAGGCGGGTAAAGACGTGAGCAGAATTACGCCTGCGCAGACACCTGTGATGAACGTCCCGACCAATTTATTGAGTGCAACAGTCTTCATAGTGCCTTGACTCCTTTTCGACATTACTGATTGATATCGTTTGCATCTTTACAACGGACTGCCCATGCCTCCCAGGCTTTGGACAACTCGGCAACAAGAGGCGGGGCTTCGTCAGCCAGATCGTACATTTCCGTCCGGTCGGATTTCAGGTTGTACAGTTCCCACGCAGCGTCCCCGTTTTTCACCGCCTTCCAGTCTCCGTTGCGGACGGCGCGACTGTTCGCGAATTCCCAGAACAAGAATTCGTGGCCTTCGCGTTCTTTGCCTTCAAAAATCGGAAGCAGACTTTTCCCTTCGAGGGGGACGATCTTTTTCCCGTCAAAGGATAGAGGATACTCAGCTCCGGCCAGTTCGATGAACGTCGCCATGTAATCGATGATATGACCCGTCTGATGCGTCATCGTACCGGCCTTAATCGTCGCGGGCCAATGCGCGATCATCGGCGTCGCGATGCCCCCTTCATTGTCCCACCGCTTGTACAATCGAAACGGCGTGTTCTGCAGGTTCGCCCAGGGCGGGTCAACGGTGCGATACGAATCTACCGTACCCGGCGGCACGTCCTGCGTGATATGAACGATCTCTGCGCATCCGCCGTTGTCGGACAAAAACATGATCAGCGTATTGTCGAGTTTTCCTTGCGCTTCGAGCTTGTCGATGATTCGACCAATATTCTGATCCATCCGATCGACCATTGCCGCATATACCGCCATTTTTAAATCCCAATTATCGCGACTCTTCGCATCCTCCCATTTCAACCCCCGCTCATGATTCGTCTTCAACCTATCCAAAGCCCACGCGTCACGTTTTTCGACATCACGCCAATCCGGCACACGAGAATCGCGCGGCGACAGCGGCCAGTTCTTGTCGATGATGCCCATATCGGTCATCCGCGCATACCGTTCTTCGCGAAGCTTGTCCCAACCCTTCAAGTATTTTCCTCGATACTTCGCGATGTCCTCGGCGGGTGCTTGGAGTGGATAATGAGGCGCAGTATAGGCCACATATAAGAAGAACGGATCGTCGCCCGATTCCAACTCGTCCAGATACGTCAGCGCATGGTCTGTAAATGCGTCGGTTGTGTAAAATTCCGGATCTTCCGGCGTATACGGCTGAAATGTCTTTGCGTCGTCCGCCCATTTACGCGGAAAGTTCTTCTCCGCGGGCTGTGCCTCGTGGTCACGTTTCACCCCCGGATTAAAAAAGTTGCAACATCCGTCCGTCAATCCATAGTAACGGTCGAAACCACGATCCACCGGAAGTTCGAGCGCGTGCCACTTACCCACCATCATCGTCCTGTAACCGGAACCGCGCAAAACCTCTGCGATGGTCACGCTGTTCTTCATCACCTCCGGCCCATTCGTAATACCCGTCTGCTGCGAGTATAACCCTGTCAACAGCGAAGCGCGCGTCGGCGAACATTTGGCATTGTTATAGAATTGCGTGAAGCGCAGTCCCCCCTTCGCCAATCGGTCGAGATTAGGCGTATCAATTTCTCCGCCGTAGGGAGAGATGTCCGAGTAGCCCATGTCGTCCGCCATGATCAGCACGATATTCGGACGCGCCTCGGCAAACGCACTGCCAATAGATAAAACGGCAACTATCGAAAGAACGCTCAGTATATTGTTCCGCATCATATCCCTCTTTTCAGCGTCCACGTGTTATAGATCTACACTCGTTTCGCAAATAGTTGCAGGTTCCGGCAGTTCCCGTTCAATTTCATCCAGTCGATAACCAAAGCCAGAACCTTGAATACTTCCTAAGTCTACCTTGCCGTCGTTCCTGGAGTAAATACCGGGATGTACCTTCGCCTCCGCCGCCGAAGCCTCGGGATAAAACTGCATCGAATTCGTCTCGACCCCCTGAATCGTCCCCGCGTGCGCCGCTAAAAGCACATGCGGAATCTGCGCCAGCATCGGGTTCGTCAGATCCTGCACCATCAGTTCCATCCCGTGCGCCTTCGCCCAGCACAACGACAAAATTGCGCAGGTCTGCGTCTTGCACGTTTTCAGCGCCACGCCCGTCCACCCGAGACTTCGACCCAACCGAACAATCTGCCAGTCATGCGCGCTTTCATCCATATACAACGGCTTGCGCTCCGACACGCTATGCACATCAATTCGGTTCGCCTCTAGATCATGAGGAAAGGGTTGCTCGACATAGCGAATCGCGTCGTAAATATCGCTGTGATTCACCGCAAGCTCATCCAAAATCGTGTTCACATAGACGGGGTCCTTGACCGTGCAATTGAAATCTGTCGTCAAATATTCCACGCCCAGATTCAATGCTACTCTGCCAACACGGACGACGCGCTGATAATCCCACGCCGAATCATTCCCACGCAATTTGATTTTCAGGCACCTGAGCCCGTCCGTTCGAATCCAATCGTCAAGCAATACAGGATACGCATCATGCGGTTCGTCTCCGCTAAGATCGTCTCTAGTCACGGGGTCCAATCCGCCCACCAAATGCCAGGCAGGCAGCGAATCAGGCCGCGGGAACACCAAATAGTCCGAAGGATACTGTCCGGCAAATGAAGGGCCGTTATCGTCCGCTTCCAAGTAAGCCGATAAATCTTCGTTCAAGAAATTGCTACGATAGGTTTCATAGACCGGAAGACCAACCAGATTGCCGAAGGCGTCGTGCAATGCGATATCAAACAACGAACAACACACCAAGGCCGCCAACCACGGCATCGCTTCAGAATCCGCCCGGTCGACAACGTTGAAATGTTTCAAAAGAACCTCAAGCCTCTGCAACTGAAATCGGTGCCCGACCTGAACAGGGTCACCCGCTTCATCGAACTCAGCCCACGCATTCGCCAATCGAATCGTAAACGCCTTCAACGCATCATGCCGTTCCGCGTACGAAATCGAGGAAGGCCAGACCCACTGCACACTCAACGGTGTCTCCCCCCAACCCGAAGCCGTCCGTCCATCCGCAGCCACTACATCCATCTTAACCCGCGCACACGTCACGGACTCGAGCGTTTCCGGCCCGAACTTCAACGGCACACGGGTCTGCACAGGCAAAAAATACAGGGTTGTTCTGACTGGACGAATATCCGTATCGCGACTCATTTACACTGTCACAGGCACTTCGTAGCCCAACCGATAATTCCGTTTCACGAACGCATTCGCAGCGTCATTGTCTTTGAATCGCTCTGTCTTCGAATCGAACTCAAGCCGTTCACCCTGCATCCGCGTAGCAATATTTCCTGCGTGCGCCAGGACCGCGCTCCGATGCCCCTCTTCAATATCCGCGTTAGGCCGTTTTCGCGAACGAATACACTCCGCGAAATTCGCCCGATGTTCGGGATCAGCCATGCGCCCATACTGGCCCGCAACAACTTTCCCGGTATGATCAACGGCCTGCCATCCCCCGCCGTGTCGTCCCATCACCATCCGCCCCTTGGTACCGTAAAACTCGACACGGGTTGCGCTGAGCGACCAGTCCGGAAACGCGTCGGAGTTGCGTACCTCGGTCGGCGTTTTGCGCATATACGTCGCCCACTGCGTCAGTTCCCACGTCATCATCAAATCGCCATAATCATAAATCACGCTTTGCGTATCAAACACATCGCGATCATCGTTCAGTCCGACGTTGCTGCCGTAGCCCGACACGAATTTCGGATAATCCTTGCCCATGATCCACCGCGCAATATCCATCTGATGCACGCCGTCATCCGCAAGATCACCTCCCGAATACGCCCAGTAGTTATGCCAATTCGAGTGAAAATGCCCGCGATTAAACGGACGTTTCGGCGCGGGTCCCAAATACATATCATAATCGACGGAGTCAGGCTTCTTGCTATTCTCAGGTTCCCTGTACGCTCTCCCCGGTTCCATCCCGAATACTTTCACGTAGACAAGTTTTCCAATGTTACCCTCATCAATATATTGTTTCGCCTCTTTCACATAAGGCGCGCTGCGGTTCTGCGTACCAACCTGCACCACCCGATCATACTTCCGCGCCGCCTCAACCATTTTGCGACCTTCCCAGATATTGTGGGACGGAGGTTTTTCGACATAGACATCCTTCCCCGCCTGACAAGCCCAAATCGCCGCCAGTGCATGCCAATGATCGGGCGTCGAAACGATCACCGCGTCGATGTCCTTATCATCCAGAGCCTCCCGAAAATCCTGCAACGCCTTCGGAACTTTCCCTTGTGCAGCTTCGACCTGATCCGGAAATCCTCCTGCGCGTTCAGAGTCTACATCGCAGCAATACTTCATCTCCACGCCCTCGATACGCGCGAATTCACGACCGACCGATTTCCCGCGTCCGCCGAGCCCAATCTGGGCGAACACGATTTTATCGTTGGCGGCGTAGGCTCGACTTGAGCGGGGATTGGCGGCCATGAAAGCGGCCGCGCCGAGCGTTGTTTTTATGCCCGTGTTCAGAAATGTTCTGCGATCCATGACCACCTCCTTTACTATGTGCCTCGCCAGCAACGAGGGCATCCACTGTAGCATAGGCAATTGTAACTATGCTACGCTGGAACGCGTCAATACGAGGAGCGTCCCATGTTTCGATCTGTATTCCTACTTGCGCTGGCCTTTACTTTCTCTCTTCT
>DTSJ01000251.1 GCA_012965445.1 Candidatus Hydrogenedentota bacterium | reverse complement strand
ATCACCGACAAATTCCGTTCGACGATTGAACGCAGCGATTGTAAAACCTATCGAATCCACAGATATGTTTAACGCCTCGCATTTTTCTTCATCGACAATGACCTCGATCGCGTATTCCTTTCCTCCGAATGCGGCGACGTCTACTACGCCGTCGATTGACTCCAGCGCGGGTACAATGATCTCATCAGCGACATTGCGAAGGCGGTCAATATCGCCGGGACCGCCGACGACGACCTGCATCAGAATATTCGCGAAAGCACTAGTGTCGAACTGTTGGACCTGGAGGAAGGACTGTTCGGGCATCAACTTGCGCAGGGCATTTGCCTCCTGCTCGAGCGTAAGGTAGGCGTAGGACATATCTGTTCCGTAATCGAATTCTATCGTGATTTCGGCTCGATCAGAATAAATCGATGAGTTAATAGATTCGACTCCAGGCAATGCCGCGATTACGCCTTCGGCCGGAATTACGAGTTCATCCTCGAGCTGTTCAGGTGACGTGCCGGGCATCGCCATGAACATCTGGAGCTGCGGGAAGACCAGATTGGGAAAAAGTTGGACTGGAAGCAGATAATACGAAACGCCGCCCAGAACGCTGAGGGCTATGAACAGCATCGTCGTGGCTATCGGCCGCCTGACTGCGAGTTCGGTGATATTCATGGCAGGGACAGGCAATCAGGCTTCGGATATTTGACGATATGAAGGTTTCGCATAGTGCTTTGGGAAGTCTCCTAATGCGACCGGGGTTTAAAACTGTCCAGTACCGAATATACGGCGGGTATGACGAACAACGTAAGCACAGTCGACGCGCAAAGGCCCGAGATTACAGCTATCGCCATCGGCGCACGCAGACGCGCACTTTCACCAATACCCAGGGATAGCGGCAGCAACACGAGAATCGTGGTCAAGCTCGTCATCGCGATGGGACGCAGTCGCGTCTGTACCGCTTCGAGTATGGCATCCCGCCTTTCATTGCCGCGCCGGCGAAGCTGGTTAATGTAGTCAACGAGAACGATCGAATCGTTCACCGCTATGCCCGCTAGCATGATGGCGCCGATGAATGCCATGACATTGAAAGGTCTGCCGAGCATATAGAACGCGAATACGACGCCAGTACCCGCGAGGGGAACGGTCAGCAATATGGCGAAGGGGTGCAACAGCGACTCGAACTGTCCGGCCAGAACCATATAGACGAGCGCAATTGCCAACAGCATTGCAAGTCCAAGGGCGCGAAAACTCTCCTGGCGGCGTTCCTCCTCGCCGGTGACTTCGATGCGATAATTCCTGGGCGAGTCCATTTCCGCAAGCGCCTCGCGTATCGCCGTGATTGCCTCGCTGAATTTCGAGCCGCTGGAGAGACTGGCGGAAACAATCCCCGCCCGCTGCTGTTCGCGACGCTCAATGGTTCGAGGACCTTCTACAGTATTGAGTGTCGCTATATCACCGAGAGTAAGTAAAGCGCCCTGTGCATTCTCGACTTCAATGCCGGATAGTTCTCGAAGCGACAGTTCCTCAAACTTCATTTCGATGTCCCGTTGCTCATCCTCCACAACGAAATCACCGACGACCTCGCCGTCGGTTTTCTGTTGAACGATGCCCGCAAGCTGCCCTGTGTCCAGACCGAAACCTGCGGTAAGAAGCCTGTCTAGAATGATTTCGACTTCGGGGTGGCCGCCTTCGAAACTCGTGCTTATATTGTAGAGTTCCGGCAACTTCTCTATCCGCCCAGCAATATCCTCGGTCAGAGAGCGCAGCACGGCGAGGTTCGGACCCCGCACCTGGACGGTAATCGGCGCTTCTCCGGACCCAATAGTCTGTTGAAGCGTGGACTCGTTGAGCACGTAATTGATCTCGGTGTCAGGAAGCGTCTTCACCAAGGGATCTATGGCAGACACGAGCGCTTCGCTGCTTATCCGCCGATCCTTCGATGCCATGAAGCCCCACAGTCCAAGACGCTCAGCCCACTTTCCGACACGCCCTTCCGGTTTGTCGGGTTGTTTCATAACGACCGACATTCGCGCAACATTGTCGCCGCTCGCTTCCTCATCCAATACCGCCATTTCATCCTGCGTCTGACCGATGCGGACGAGCACGGTTTCTACTTCAGATCCTGCTGTTGATTCGATTGCACGTTCGATATGGCGCACGTACTTTTCAGTCGTTTCGATGAGTGCGCCCTCGGGCAGACGCAGCTTAATCGCGAACTGTCCTTCATCGCCGGAGGGAACGAACTCGCTGCCGACGCGCGGCACGTAGTAAACAGCCCCGGCGGTGATGCAAATCGCAAAGAGAACGACAAGATATCGATGGTCTACGCATTTTCCCACGGCCGCTGCAAACCGTGGATACCGGATAAAATCCTGCTCCGCCGGCACGTTTTTCGTCGTAAGCAACCGTGAAGCGGCGGCCGGAATTACGACGAGCGCGACAATCAAGGAAGACAGCAGGGAAAACCCGACGGTCATCGCCTGCTCCTTGAATAATTCTCCGGCGATGCCTCGAACGAAAACGATGGGCAGGAACACAACGACGGTGGTCACAGTAGCGGCAGTTATCGCGCCGCCCACTTCGGAGGTCCCGGCTATCGCACTTTCGAGCATAGACTCTCCTTTTTGCCTGTGTCGGAAAATATTCTCCACGACTACGATTGCACTGTCTACGAGCATTCCGGCACCCAACGCTAGTCCGCCCAGAGTCATTATGTTCAAGAAAGCGGCTCGCGATGTCATCAACGAACAAAGGAAACAGGCGAAATCTATGGAAATTGCGATTGAAGGGCTCAGAAAAACGTATATCCCGCGGCGCAGATTTAGACGTAAAGAAGAACCCAGGGAAGCGCTTGCTGGGATCGACCTGAATATTTCGTCTGGCACCTTCGGCTTGTTGGGACCGAATGGCGCGGGAAAAACCACGTTGGTGCGCATGCTCGCGACTCTGCTTTCGCCGACAGGCGGGCG
>DTSJ01000250.1 GCA_012965445.1 Candidatus Hydrogenedentota bacterium | reverse complement strand
CGATCATTGACCCGGTGAGCGGCGGCAAGATTATTGGCACGGCGTTGGGTGATGGTCCCGATCAGTGGCTTGAAGGATACGGGAAGCTTGTGCGCAAAGGTTCGAAGATGACTTTTGGGATTCATTACAATAAGGAGCCGGGTCCGGGGACCGGGGCTTGGGACCAATCGTCCGTTGCGATTAAGTGGCACACTAAACCCGTGAAGCATGTGGTGCGTTCTGCGG
Organism: Candidatus Hydrogenedentota bacterium; assembly: GCA_012965445.1. Next base: position 2,747 of record DTSJ01000250.1, on the reverse strand, counting down.
GGATCAGTACCCGCGGATGGGAGATACCACCGAATACGAAAGATTGGGAGGTGGGTGCTTCGCGTACGTTTGACGAGGACAGTGTGATTCTGAATATGATGCCTCACATGCATTGGCGCGGACAGACTGCACATTACGAACTGATTTACCCGGATGGCAAACGCGAGACACTGCTTGATGTTCCGAAGTATGATTTCAGCTGGCAAATGACGTATACCTACAAGGAGCCGAAGTTTGTTCCCGCGGGATCGCGCCTGGAAGTTACGATGGAGTTTGACAATACCTCGGACAATATATGGGTACCGGATCCGGAACGTGCGGTGGGTTTCGGCGGTATGACGAAGGATGAGATGAACATCGGTTGGACGGAGTATGCGAACGCGAAACCGATCGATGATATTGAGAATTACGATTTCGGTGACGTTGGAACCGGGGTCGAAGACTTGCCAGACGAGTAACCATTACTTCAGGAGGAGTTACACATGCCCAAGAAATTCATTGGCGGAATGAGCCTGTTTGCGGCTCTGTTGGCGGTATCCGTTGTTGCCGAGGCGGCACCTGCAGAACGGCTGACGTTTACAAAAGATATCCTGCCCATTTTGCAGGAAAATTGTGTTCGATGCCATCGGACTGGCGGGGACAATATCGCCGGGATGATTGCGCCGATGTCATTGACGAGTTATCAGGAAGTGCGTCCTTGGGCGAAGGCAATAGCCAAGGCTGTTTCATCAAGGAAAATGCCACCATGGTTTGCCGACGATAAGACACACGGGGTTTTCAAGAATGAGCGTACGCTTGGGGACGAAGATATTGAAACAATTGTCGCATGGACCCAATCGGGAGTTGCGCGCGGGAACCCGAAGGATGCGCCGACGCCCGTGACGTTTCAGTCTTCGAATGGCTGGCTGACAGGCGAGCCGGATTTGGTCGTGCGCCTGCCTGAGGCGTATTTCGTTGAGGATGACGTGGACGATCTGTATGTAAGTTTTGTGACTGAACCGATATCGCGTGAGAATCTTCCTGAGACGACCTGGCTGCGCTCAATAGAATGGCGCGGTGATTCTGATGTGGTTCACCATATTGTAGGGTCGGCGAGTGTTGAGGGTGAAAAAACTGCATCAGGCTTTCCGAGACGTAACTCGCTCGGATCAATAGCGCCGGGTGAGGAAGGCACAAATTTTCCCGAGGGATATGGGAAACTGTTGGACGCGGATTCGAAAATTCACTTCAGTATGCACTATCACAAGGAAGCGGGGCCGGGAACTGGAAAGTATGACCAGTCTATGGTTGGTTTCCGTTTCTGGGACAAAGACAAGGATCCGGCTATCGTCCATCCGGTTAGTCGGAATGGCATCTCACATCGCTCTTTCGAGATTCCGCCTGGACACGGGAATTGGGAAGTTGGCGCTTCGAAGACATTCGACGTAGACACGACGATTTTGTCGCTTCATCCGCACATGCACTTGCGCGGCAAGGATGCGGAGTATATTGCTTACTATCCAGATGGAACCCAAGAGACACTGGTTACGGTTCCTAAGTTTGATTTCAATTGGCAATTGGACTATTTTTATGATGAACCCAAGCAGGTACCGGCTGGTACTCGCGTAGAGTTTACGGTTCATTACGACAACTCGACTGCCAATGAGTACAATCCGGATCATACGATTCCGATGAGTTGGGGCGGCCCGACTACATCTGAGATGATGATTGGTTATATCTCGTATACAGGTACTGAACCGGTGGATCCAGCGGCTGACGATTCGACGGATTAGGAGTTTTTGGACGCGGCATTTTCGCGAACAGGTTTGCGGAGATGCCGTGTGAGTCTATTGGTATGGAATGCGTTCTAGTTGCAAGAGGTCGAGTCCCCGTTTTTTGCCCTGGGAGAGCCATACAGGGGTTTGGAACAAGTGAAGCGTTTGGCTGCTCTTCGGATCGGCGCGAACAAATTCAGCGAAGGTAAATGGAAGCATGAAAACAATACTACTACGATTACTGGCTGCGTCAATGTGTGTGGCATGGGTGCTTACTCTGAGTGTGAGTGAGGCGGTTTGGGCGCAGGAAACGAAAAAGAAAGAGGAAGTTGCTGAGGAGGCTGAGGAAGGCGACGCGGAAGTAGCGATCGCGCGTCGACGCTACGGCCCGAACAAGGCCTCTGCGAGGGTTGGCGAGGAAGATATATTCATACTTGCGGGCCGCCCTGATACGGAGAAAGATCCTGGTTATGCTGCGATAGATTCGATCAAGACTGGTGAAATCGTTGAGATGACTTTGGGTCAGGCGATCAAGTTTTCAACTCCTTTTGACGTGAAATTCGGCAGTCTGGCTATCAAGGAGGGGAATGTTGCTCCGAACTATCCGGGCGTTTACAGCCTGTGGATGAAAAAGACTGCGACCGGCTGGAACATCGTATTCAATGAGAAACCAGACATCTGGGGTACCATGCACGACAAAAAAGCTGACGTGGGTGAGACGGCGGCGAAGTATGCTGTATTGCCGCAGCCTGTGAAGGGCATCAAACTTGAAATGAAGGCTGGAAACGGCAAGGGCATGTTGTCGATCTCTTGGGGCAAACATCAGTGGAGTGCGCCTTTCACAATAGAGTCTTAATCTGCCTCCGAAAAACTGACCATTCTGCTGGCGGGGCTATTTTGGTATAGTCCCGCCGCTTTCTTTTTACGAGCCGAAATCATACAGAGGAAATGTTTATGCTGCTAATGCCGAGTGTACGCACGATTGTGACAGGG
>DTSJ01000249.1 GCA_012965445.1 Candidatus Hydrogenedentota bacterium | reverse complement strand
CATCATTTTAGGGGTAATCGCGGTTATCGTTTCACCGGCTTGGGCGCAAAGCGGATTTTATATCGCGCCGCATATTCAAAACATCACCCAGAATCAGGCGATACTTATCTGGGAGACGAAAGAAAAGGAAGTCGCGGACATAAAGTTGCTGCTCGCGGACACAGGAGAAGATGCTCCATTCACGGTGAACAGCGAAACCATCTCGAATGTTCGCCGAATGACAATTCAAGGGCTGGAGCCTGGCACTCGTTACACCTACCGCATAACTTCAGGTGAGGCTCTACAGGAAGCGACGTTTATAACGGCGCCTGCTACTGAAGACGAGACCACTTTTATTGTGACTGGGGATTCCCGGCGCTGGGAGAAACGCTGGTCTGAGACGGGGATGGACGAGCATGTGCTTCAGTGGGATGCCGATGTATATTTGACGATGGGCGATTTGGTGCGGGACGGTCATCAGTATGAGCAGTGGCCGGAGCATTTTGCCCGATTTCAGGATCTGACTAAATCGAAATGGTTTGTATCGGCCCGGGGGAACCATGAGGGGTCGCTTGTGCGTGGGATAGAGAACGACTGGTTTGCGAAATACCATGAATTGCCCGGAGACGGCGAACCCTACGCGTACTTTGACTGGGGAAACACGCATTTCGTGCTGATTTCATACGAATCCACGGGTCGGAACAAGGACTGGACGAAATCATCGGAATGGCTGGACGCGCACCTGTCCGGTGTGGATAAAAAGTATACGGTTGTGGCACATCATTTTCCGGTTTACTGCACGGGATATTACGGGACTAATCTTTCGCGCAAGGAGCCGGGGACGAACGCGAAGGATTTTCGGAATGTCATGGACAAGCACGATGTGACACTTAATGCTTCGGGGCATACGCACATCTATGAGCGGCATTATCCGCTTCGGAATGATGAGCGTAATGATCGGGATGGGACGTGGTACGTGGTGAACGGCGGGGACATCAACGCGAATTTCCCGGACTGGTGGACGGCGGTATCAGATGATCGCGCGCGGAATGCGAAGCCGACGTATACGGTATATCAGGCGAAACAAGATCGGATGATCGCGCGTACGTTTGCGTGGAACCGAGCACTGGAAGAGATCGAGCAGATCGACTATTTCGTTATCTGGGAAGATGAATCGATTCCCGCTGCGCGGTTGAATGCGCTTTCGAATTCGAGAGGTGAGGCGTTGCTTGAAGTCATCGAGGATTTGGCGGCGATGCTTTACGCGCCCGCGGCGAACGCGCTCGTAGCGTACCTCGACGATTCGGACGCTCAGGTGCGTGCGGCTGCTGCGAAGGCGATTGGTCTAATTAGTAATCCTGAGATTTTGGACAGTTTAGTTCCGCATCTGACGGGGAACGATCCCATCGTCGCGAAGTACTGCGCGCGTGCGCTGGAAGGGGCGATGCCGAGTTCCCTTGAGAAAGCGGTCACGAAACTCTTGAGGGACGATTCTGTGGCGGCGGAGGTGCGGTTTCATCTCGTCGGCGCGCTGGAATTTCACGGCGATCCTAAGAATGCCGGGGAGACATTTTTGGCGGTCCTTAAAGATAGTAGAGTCTCGGGGGAGTTGCGCAATCGGCTTGGCTATTCGCTGGTACAGGTCGCGGACTCAAAATTGGTGAAGGGCATGATTAAGCAGTTTAAGGTGGAGGAGTCGCAGTATGTTACGTTGTCGCTGGCAGCGGCGTTGAACCGTGCGACGGGAAATAGACGGCCGATCAGGGGTAGCAGTCCGATTGCGCTGTCGAGACCTGGAATGCGCGACCGGTACATTGAGAGCTGGCAGAAATAGGGGGTGGAGTGTACGACGTAGTTCCTCGCTGAGGTCTCGGTCTGTTGGAACTGCGGATTGTTCGAAAATTGAAGAGTATCGGGTTGTATTCAGGTTTTGATTGGTGTAGTGTGCGGTTACGAAGGGCATTGAAATTAGTTGGGAAAGGGTCACGGAATGGGTGAAGAGGCGCTGTCTCACGAGTCGTTCGACTTGGGTGATTTGGGATTGGACGAGCTTGTTCAGACTCTGGACAACGCGAAAGAGCGGGCTGTCGTTTTGTTGAATTGAGGCTATCGGTTTCGCGTCGCTTCGTAGAAGAGGATTGCGGCAGCGGCAGCGACATTCAGAGATTGAATCTTGCCGTGGCGCGGAATCAGGATGAGCGCGGCACATTGGTTCAGTAACTCTTTGGAGATGCCCTCGCCTTCGTTTCCGAGAATGATTGCCGACGCATTTCGAGTTTCTTTGCCGAACGCGTTGCTGGTGTTGAGCGGGGTGCCTTTCTCGGTGGCGGCAATCAGAGTAATGTCATGCTTGGACAGATCGGCTACCGTTCGGGTCAGGTCGTCGACCTGGATGATAGGGATGTGGTTGACGGCTCCGGCTGATGCGCGGGCGACCGCAGGGGTGACTTCGGCCTGATCGGCGACGCCGATGATGACGGCCGCGATTCCGAGGACTTCTGCGGAACGGACGATGGCACCGAAGTTGTGGGGATCCTGAATTCGATCGAGGATGGCGATTGCAGGATTGGTTTCATTGGTCTGCAGAAGATCGTCGAGTACATTGAGTGCCGTGTAGGGAAAGGGTTTCATTTTGGCGAGGTAGCCCTGATGTTCGGCGGTGCGTGCGAGTTCGCGGAGCCGTTCGGAGGGTTCGATTTTGATTCGGATGCTCAGGGCATCTGCCAGTTGATTGGCGTGGTCAAGGGCATCGGTATCAAGGGAGTCGCCGAGGAGAAGTTCCTGCACCGGCCAGCGACCTGCTTCGAGAATTTCGAGAACGGCATGGCGGCCCCAAATCCACGACTTGTTGTGGCTGGAGGCGAGCTTCTTTTTACCTTTTCGACTTTTTCGTGCCTGTACCATTGTGTTACCCGTTCCTTAGGTTTTCGGCAATTGCTTCGGCGACTTTGATGCCGTCAACGGCTGCGGACATGATACCTCCAGCGTATCCG
>DTSJ01000248.1 GCA_012965445.1 Candidatus Hydrogenedentota bacterium | reverse complement strand
GTTGTCAAATGTGGCGATGACGTCGATGCGGGTACCTTTGGGAATGTATTTTGGGGATTTGTAGATGTATTGTGTCTGCCATGCGTAGTCGTAGCGGTCGACATCGAGGAGTACTTCGGTGTTGCCGTCAGGATAGTAGGCAGTGTAGATCATGGATTTTCCGCGGTAGTGCATGTGCGGGTGGAGTGAGATGAGGACGGTGGGTTCGTCGAATGTTTTGGATGAACCTACGTGCCAGTCAGCGTGATGCGGGGGGATATCGAAGCTGCCGTTACCGAGGCTGCCTGTGCCGATTCCGTTGCGTATGACTTTGTATTTGATTTCTATTTCGGGCGGATGGAATTTGAATCCGATTAGAGACTGATCCCATACTCCGGTGCCGGGCCCGACTTCTTTGTGGTAGTGCATGCTTCCGTTGAGTTTTGTTCCTGCGCGGAGCAGGTTTCCGAAGCCTTCGGGATACATGGTTGGTTCTTCGCCGGCGGCGTTTGAACCTGCGAGAAAGTTTTCGGCGGGATGTCCATCGACGGCGGGGGCTGAGGCGCTGGCAATCATGTGGTGGACGACTTCGCTTCCGTGGCGCATTTCGACAGCCTGAATCCAGCGTGGTTCGGGCAGCATCTCGGCGGTGACTTCCATTATGAATCGGGGCTGCCAGTCTTCAACGTCGTCGCCGACCCAGATTGATTCTATGGGTACGATTAGATCGGGTTCGCCCATGTACCAGCCGTCTGTTTCGCCGAAGGGTACTGGCTTGGGGGCGTCGGAGGGATTTCCCCTTGCTGCTCCGGTCTCTACCCAGTTGACGATTGTGGTGATTTCGGCGTCGGTCAATCTGCGTTCGTTTTCGAACTGCCCGTCGGTGTGTGCTGTTGCATCCCAGGGGGGCATGTCGCGGGCGACGATGGCTTTCACGATAGCTTTTGCCCAGGGGCGTACTTCCTGATAGTTCATCAGAGACATGGGGGCAACCATGCCCGAGAGATTGTCACCTCCTTGTCGATGGCAGGCCTGACAGTTTTCCTGTAGGAGTGAAAAAACGTCTTTGGTGAAGGTGACCCGGTCTGTTTGTGCGTTCGCGGATGCCAGAATGATGCTATTGGCAGCGAGGACGATTGCGATTGAAAAAATCCTAGAGCGTGAAACCATGTTTGTTCTCCGTTTGTCCGAAAATTTCCACTTCGTATTGTACCGTTTCGGTTGTTGCTATCGCATATTCGCTATTTTGTCTTTAGATCGAGCCAATTTTTCATGAGGCCGGAGACGAATTCGACCGGGCCGTGGTGTGAGTCGTGGCCGACACCGGGGAGGGTGACGAGGGTGAGATCCTGATCGAGCCATTCCCACATGTGGTTTAGGGCTTCGTGTCCGAGTGCGCGGTCATCGAGTCCGTGAAACATGAGGACGGGGCACGCGACGGGTTTCGGGGGTCCCTCATCGGTCATGTAGGGGGGATCGGGGTAGTTTTGGCGATAGTAGTCTGTCATTGCCTCGAAGCTGGACTGCCTGAATCCTTCGAGATAGAGTTTGTGGATTTTTGGATCGTCTTCGTATCGGCGCGCGAGGGCCTCTGCGGTGTAGCCCATGTCTCCGGGGTTGTCTTTGAAGCGTCGGATGTAGACGCTGACTTGTTTGTGGGCGTTGTTTGTAGCGAGCTCTCGATTGCGTCCGCGGGGGTGGGGCCGATTGAAGATGACAAGGTTTTGTGAGAGTTCGGGATGGGTCATGACGAAGCTCCAACTGACGCTTCCGCCCCAGTCGTGCCCGACGATTGTTGCTTTTTCCTGGGGGAAATGCTCTACGACGGCTTTTACATCGGCGATGAGATATTTAAAGTCGTAGTTTTCCTTTCCCTTGGGTTTATCGCTGAGATTGTATCCTCGCTGGCTGATTGCGACGACCTGGTAGTCATCGACGAGTGCGGCCATTTGATGCCGCCATGTGTACCAGAGGTCGGGGAATCCGTGAATGAAGAGGACGAGGGGGCCTTTTCCTGCAGTCACGTAGTGGATTTTAACGCCGTCGCTGTCGACGTAACCTTCATCGAGACGATCGAACAACTGGTCTACGGTAGCGGCGTTTGTGGATGCCGGGAGAGCGATGAGCAGAATGGTTGTCAGAGTTGCCAGTCGACGGCAGCATTGCATCACTATGAGTCCTCCCAGAATATTTGTATGCGAGCTTGTGAGACCGTAGCACAGGGGAATTGTCGTGTCAACCGCTGAGTTGATCGAGCGAGTATTTTTGACAGCGTGGGTTTGGTATCAGGCGGGTAATTTGAATATTGACCTTCAAACGGTTACTTTATTGGGAGGTTATGATCAGGTGAGGAAGGAAAAAGACGATATGAAGAAAATTGCGTTGTTGTTGACGATTGTACTTGGGATTAACACGAGTCCTGCGTGTGCGCAGAGTGATCCGGACTGGCTTCGGGCGCCTTATCTGAATACGGTGCTTTCGTTGGAACACGAGAGCGCGCTACAAACAACGCCCACAAACAAGTCAGCGTCTACATCCGACATTAATTTGCCTGCGCGGGTTGGGCGACCGTTCGATACGATTATGATTCGGTATCGGGTGGGAAAGTCTGTTATCAAGATGATTCCACATGAGGATATTGGCCGACCTCCGGGTGGTCGTGATACGGCTGCGGGCCTGCGTGTGCTCAGCATACCTATCGCCGACGGTGATGGAGTGGCTGCGCGGGTGAAGGCGTCTAACGGAAGTGAGATCGAATGGCTAGAGGAATCGGGATACCGTGTGGGATGGGTTCGCGATCCTGATGACAATGAAATAGAACTGCGATGGTATTCGGGTGATGCTTCTGGGGATGATCTCGGTCGACTTGAGTTGTGTATTACGGCGAGCGATGTTGATGCGACTGCGTATCATTATGGGAAACGGCTCGGGCTTTATGAGCTGCCGTCATCTGAGCTGAAGGGATTTCCGGGAACGACGAGACGTTTCAAGGTAGGT
>DTSJ01000247.1 GCA_012965445.1 Candidatus Hydrogenedentota bacterium | reverse complement strand
GCAAAGAACGCGATTATAACCGATTAAAACCGGTTCTCGATAAAATTTCCGTCTTGGAGTCCCATTTCGTCGCCATGACCAACGATGAATTGCGTACTCAAACCGGGCACTTCAAGGATCGACTTGCCGAAGGCGAAACTCTGGACGACATCATGCCTGACGCCTTCGCCGTCGTACGCGAAGCCTCAAAGCGGGTACTTGGAATGCGCCCATTCGACGTACAGATGGTCGGAGCAATCGTGCTGCACAACGGCGATATCGCCGAAATGATGACTGGTGAAGGTAAAACCCTTGTCGCGACCATGCCCATGTACCTCAATGCGCTCGAAGGAAAAGGCGTTCACCTGATTACCGTGAACGACTATCTGGCACGGCGCGATCAGCAGTGGATGGGGCCGATATTCGAGTTTCTAGGATTGACTGTCGGGCTAATTCAACACGGCATGCACCTAGTCGAACGTCAGGTGGCCTATCGGGCAGACATTACTTACGGCACAAACAGCGAATACGGGTTCGACTATCTCAAGGACAATATGGCCGAGCATTTGCAGGCACGCGTACAGCGCGATTTGAATTACGCCATCGTCGACGAGGTGGACTCAATACTCGTGGACGAAGCCCGCACCCCGCTCATTATTTCTGGCCGCCCGGAAAAGCCTTCCGACGTATACACAAAAGTAGATGATGTCGTTCGAAAACTTCGCGATGAAACCCACTACGAACTCGAAGAAAAAGGGAACCATGCCACCCTCACTGAAGAAGGCATGGAAACCGTCGAAAAAATGCTCGGCATCGATAATCTCTACACCGACGACCAAATGGGCATCGTACACATGATCGAGCAGTCCATCCGCTCACACAAGTTCTACAAGAAGGACGATGAGTATGTCGTCAAAGACGGCATCGTGATTATTATCGATGAGTTCACCGGACGCATGATGGAAGGACGCCGTTTCGGCGACGGACTCCACCAGGCCATCGAAGCCAAAGAACACGTCATGATTCAATCGGAAACGCAGACCGTCGCCAGCATTACCTATCAGAATTTCTTCAAACTCTATAACAAGCTCGCCGGAATGACCGGAACTGCAATGACTGAAGCAGCGGAGTTTCAGAAGACATACGACCTGGAAGTTTTCGAAATCCCAACGAATCTGCCGAATCGACGCGCAGACAAGACTGATCTCGTCTTCGCCACCGAAGACGGAAAATTCAGGTACGTCTCCAAGGAAATCGCGGAAATTCACAAAACCAACCGTCCTATTCTCATCGGTACTGTCTCGATCGAAAAATCGGAAAAACTCGCACGGTTTCTCAAAGAAGACGGTATCGAAGACTACGAAGTCCTCAACGCCAAACAGCACGAACGGGAAGCGGCCATCGTCGCAAACGCAGGGAAACCCGGCGCCATCACCATCGCTACAAACATGGCCGGACGCGGTACCGACATCAAACTCGGTGAAGGAGTCAGAGAAATCGGTGGACTCGCCATTATCGGTACCGAACGCCATGAATCTCGCCGTATTGACAATCAGCTCAGAGGCCGTTCAGGTCGACAGGGTGATCCCGGAACCACCCGCTTCTACGTCAGCCTCGAAGACGAAGTTGCACGGCTTTTCGGCGGCGATAAAGTGAAACGACTGATCGATATGTTCGGAGGAGACGCGATGGACGAAGAACCGCTAGACCAGAAAATGGTCACGCGCTCCATCGAGCGCGCACAGCGTCAGGTCGAGGAGCACAACTTCGAAATCCGAAAACAAGTCGTCAAATACGACGACGTGATGAACAGGCAGCGACTGGTCATCTACAAAATGCGTCAGGACGTACTGGAAGACCGCGATGTCTCCACACTCATCCACGAAATGATGGAAGAGATCATCCTCGATGCCCTGGATCAATACACCCCGCGCGACCTCCAGCCCGACGAATGGGATGTCGAAGGACTCATCAAGCGCCTTAAGCTCGTCTTCGGATTCGAACCCGACATGGACGACCATGCCTCCGGGGACCCCGACGAAATGGCCGAAGTATTCATGGACCAAATTCTCTCCGAATACCAGAGCCGCGAAGCCTCCATCGGCGAAGAACTCCGCGATAGCTACCATGAACAAGTCGGCGGAGATGATTCCCACATAGATTTCACCAAACTCGCCCGGAAAAGAGTACACGACTTCGAAAAAATGGCCCTACTCGATTCCGTCGACGAAAGGTGGATTGTCCATCTATACTCAATGGACTACCTCAAAGAATCCGTGCGCATGCGCGCCCTCGGTCAACGCGATCCGCTACTCGAGTACAAGACTGAAGGCTTCGAAATGTTCCAGGGCCTGCTCCTGTCAATATACGAAGGTACCCTCCAATCCCTCTTCCGCGTAACCTCGCCCACACTCCGCAAGAAACGCCAACTGGCCGCAGGCAAAGACACGGCACCCGAGGCACCCGATCCCATCCAGAGATACCAGGGCATCGCTTCCGAAAACCAGTCCGACCAAAGCTTTTCCTCCTACGACAACAGCCAATTCGCTCTCGCTGGACAAAGCAACGCCGCACATACGCCATCTCCCGAAAACGGAAAAGGAAACGGCGCCCCTCAGCGCCCCAAAGGAAGAACCGTAAAACGCGTAGGCGAAAAAGTCAAACCAAACGATCCCTGCCCTTGCGGAAGCGGGAAGAAACACAAAAAGTGTTGCGGCGCAAACTAATCCCTATCGCCATCACCGCGTTCTGGCTCATCATGATGAGCTTGCTCGCAAGACAAGAAATCGGACGTCGCGCTCAAATCCACTCCGGCACCGCTGGCGCCTACGAAGTATCTGACACCTGGATGGGCATCTACATCGCATCCAAAGACGGCGCCGAAACCAGAATCGGCTACATGCGCACCCAGTCCATCCCCAAAGTCGACGGGGGAGATGAAGGAGTCGAATACCGACTTACTCTTAAACTTGCCACGCAGCTCCTCTCCTTCCCGACCGAAATTGCTCTCCAC
>DTSJ01000246.1 GCA_012965445.1 Candidatus Hydrogenedentota bacterium | reverse complement strand
TATTTATAGGCTTAAACGAACAAGACGAACCTAATCTCCCCTTTTCCATATGGGAAATCCGGGATAGTAACAATTAATGTCAATCGGTTTGCAGTCGATTTCGCGCTCATTGGCTACGAAAACGGACGGCTCGGACCGAACTTACAGAATTGATATCGACCTTATTGTAAATACCACGGAATAATAATACAATCAATTCCGGTCAGAATACACAGGAATCTCGATATTACAGGTGGGAGGCTTTGCAAATGATGGGTAATTCTCACGTTCCAGTAGGCGCAATCGCCGTGCTGTTGAGCGTTGCAGGTACGTTCAGTTCATCCGCCGTTGAACTCGGCAGGGCTCTGATTTCCTCTGGTCTGACAAATCCAGTGTTTATCACCGCGCCTCCAGGCGACACCAGCCGCATCTTCGTTGCCGAACAGGACGGACGAATCAAAATTATCACGCTCGCCAATAACACGGTACTCTCCACGCCATTTCTGGATATCTCCTCACGTGTGGACAGCTTCAGAAATGAGCAAGGGTTATTGGGTATGGCATTTCATCCGGACTTTACAAACAACGGATATTTCTATTTGAACTACATTTTCGATCTAGGTGGTGATAGCGACCTGACGCGCATATCTCGATTTCAGGCGAATGGTCCTCCGTATTCAACGGCGGTTACAGCCGATTCGAATTCAGAAACGATACTACTCACCTACAATCAGCCACAATCAAATCACAACGCAGGAATGCTCGCCTTCGAACCGCGGAGCGACGGTAAGGCGTACCTCTACATCGCATCCGGCGATGGAGGCGGCGGGGGCGACGATGATGCTGGACACAACGCATCAATCGGCAATGGTCAGGACCGCAACACGCTCCTCGGAAAAATTCTGCGTATCGATGTAGATGAAGGCGGCGAAGGGGCTGGCACCGGGGGAGCCAATTACGACATCCCGCCGACCAATCCCGACATGGTCGGTCTCCCGGAGATTTGGTCCTACGGACTGCGCAATCCCTATCGTTTCGGATTCGACAGAGAAAATGGTGACCTGTACATTGCCGATGTGGGCCAATTTATATGGGAAGAAATCAATCATCGACCGGGCTCAAGTACGGGCGGCGAAAACTACGGCTGGCGATTGATGGAAGGGCCCGACTGCTTCAATCCAGGCTCCAACTGTGATCCGGGCGGCTTGACTGATCCGGTGTTCAGCTACGATCACGACAATGACGACGGCATCGCGGTCATTGGTGGATATCCCTATCGCGGTTCGGCGATCCCCTTCATCGAAGGCCACTACATTTTTGCTGATGCGAACCCTTCCACCAATGTCGCAAAGACATTTTTATCCAACGGAACCAGCGCAACACTGATTCAGGACTGGGCATCCGAGCTTCAGACCAGCAACATCACGACCTTTGGCGAAGATGCCACTGGCGAAATCTACTTCGCTATTCGCAGTGGATTCGTTTACAAAATCATCCCGACCAACAATGGTTTAATTCGGGTCGATTTCGCCGCGTCTGGACTTATGAAAGGAAATTTCGACTTTCCATTCGACGAAGTGGACACCGCAGTGCGCTCGGTTTCCGATGGTGGTCTCATCGTAATCAATGGCGCCTCCACAATTACGATTTCAAACGAGCCGATGCCCCTGACCATTGACCGGGCGATGACCATTGCAGCGGTCAATGGAACGGTACAGATCGGAACTTCCCCACCCGCAGTTCGAAAAAACAACTCAGAAGGATTCGTAACCCGACCATGACGAGGCGCATAGAATCATACCCAAGTCCTGGCGCGTTATCCCCCCGCCTTGCACTCCTCGCAATCTTTTTTTCGCCGCTTTCTACGCATATCCCGCCACGGTTACGGTCAATGTCGTAGGATTCACGTTCATTCCAAAGGTCGTGAACATTAACCAGGGCGACACCATACAATGGACAGGGGGGAACGGTATGCACACTGTTACCAGCGGCGCATCCCCCTTTTCAGCTGACGGTCTGTTCAATGCGACAGGGGCCGTATTCAATCCGACATTTTCATATACGTTTAATGATGCGGGAACCTTTCCATACTTTTGCAGCCCGCACTACATCAGCAACAACATGGATGGAACCGTGAACGTCGCAGCCGTCCAGGTCGAAGTCCTCGATCCCGCCAACGTCTACGTCAATACCGCTTATACCGGAAGCGAAATCGGCACCGAAAACAGTCCTTTCAAAACCATCGCCGCCGCCATTGAGGCCGCTGTCAGCGCCGCCGACCCGAACCCGATTATACACGTAGCACCCGGCACCTACACCGAAACCTTCACCGAAGCCAACACTTCCAGCCTCGCCTCAGCCATGAAACTACAAGTAAGCGGCTCTGGCACGGTGAGCATCGGCGCCACCCTCCCCTTCTCAATCTCCGGATTCCATACCCGCACCATCCCCCTCAAAATCACCGACAATTCGAAAGAATAGCGCAACAAGATCTCGTCGCAGATTTAGCGTGCAGTTTTTCTACCCTCACGCGTTTCCGGGAAAGGACAATGCTCACGCAGTGTACACTTCGAACACATCGGCGCGCGGGACTGACAGACCTCGCGTCCATGAAATACCATGAAATGGGAGAACAATGACCAGTTTTCGTGTTCCCAGATCTTCATCAGGTCTTTCTCAACTTTCACAGGATCAGTGTTCTTCGTAAAGCCCAACCGCCGCGTCAGGCGTCCGCAGTGAGTATCCACAACAACCCCTGGAATGTTGAAACAGGTCCCCAGCACTACGTTTGCCGTCTTTCGCCCGACACCCGCAAGCTCCACAAGCTCATCAAGCAACTGCGGAACCTCTCCCCCATGCTTCTCCACAATCTTTTTTCCTGCCGCCTTAATATTCTTTGCCTTGTTATGATAAAACCCGCAGGTCTGAATGTATTTTTTCAGGTCTTCAATTGGCGTATCTGCGTAATCCTGCGCCGTCCGATACGCCTTAAACAGGGCAGGCGTAACTTTGTTCACAC
>DTSJ01000245.1 GCA_012965445.1 Candidatus Hydrogenedentota bacterium | reverse complement strand
GAACCCGCCGTACCTCCTGTTTTATCCCGATGCCAATCAAGATGATATTCCCGACGGCGATCCCGTAGTACATCTGGCGGGATTCGGACTCGAAGATCTCCACGCTGTGGCAAACGGGCTTCGCTGGGGGCCCGACGGCTGGCTGTATGGATACCAGGGCTCCACTACGACGGCAACGATCACGCGACCAGGGATGGGTGACGAGGGACATCATTTCAAAGGCCAAAACCTGTGGCGTTACAACACTGAGGACAAGCGCTTCGAATTGTTCGCGGAAGGGGGGCATAACCATTTTGGAATCGCCCTGGATAAATCGGGCAACATGTTCACGGGGAGTAATGGAGGCCTCATCGGTTTCCACCAAGTACAAGGCGGAAACTATTACAAGAGTTGGGCGAAACACGGGGAACTGACCAATGAATATGCCTACGGCTTTTTCCCAGGTATGGAAGATCACAGCACCCGGGCGAAGCTTTCCCAAGGGCTGGTATCCTACGAGGCGCCCAACTTCCCGGAGGAATACCAGCAGCGCATCTTCACGTTGCGCGCGCTCAAGCGATGCGTCAGCGGTGCAACCCTAAAGCCGAACGGTTCCACCTACTCTGCGCACGAGGACATTCAGCTTATCGAGACGGACGACCCCCATTTTCGCCCCGTCGCGATGACGCAGGGACCCGACGGCGCGCTCTACATCGCGGATTGGCACGACACGAATATCACATGGAGTGTTTCAGCCGAGGGTGATCGCGTCATGCGTGAAACCGGTCGCATATACCGCGTAACCTACGGCGCCAACACGCCCTTCAAATCCTTCAATATGGTAAAAGCTCCGACGGCAGAGGTGATTGAATACCTACGCCACGAAAACAAGTGGTATAGACAGACCGCCCTTCGCGTTCTTTACGATCGTAAAGATAGAAGCGCCATTCCGACTCTCAAAAAACTTCTCTGGGAAAATGAAGGCCAGATCGCGTTGGAATCCCTTTGGGCGCTGAACGCGTCGGGCGGTTTTACCTTGGCGCTGGCCGATAAGGCGCTTAGTCATGCCAATCCCTTGGTACGTCGTTGGACAATACATCTCCTGGGTAATGACAAAATGATTGATGCAAAGACCCAGGCGAAACTCATCGTACTTGCCGCCGCTGAGTCCAATGCTCAAGTGCGTAGTCAACTCGCCAGTACAGCAAAACGCCTCCCCTCGGATGAAGGGCTTGCAATCGTTTTGGCAATGCTGAAATCAGGAAAAGACACAGACGACCCGCACATTCCCCTGCTTCTGTGGTGGGCCGTCGAACAGCATATCCGCCAGGATCGCGCGGCGTTTATGCAGTGGGCTAATGAAGCGACCGGCATAGAAAGTGCCCTTTTCGACACGATTATGGTGACCCGTTTAGGTCAACGTTTCACCCAGGATCGACGCGACGAAGATTTCCTCACCACTGCCACGCTTCTCAATTTGTTCAGTATCCCGTATCAACGGCAGGCGTTCCTCACAGGTATCGCGAAAGGACTTGGGAGAGGTACCAACGCCAACGTACCCCCGAGCCTCAACAAGGTTCTCATGTCACTTCTCGAATCTGATCCGAGTAACACGCAACTCCTCCTAATCGCGGCCCGTCTGGGAAATACATCGATCTACCAGCGCGCTACAACAATGATCGGTGACGCGACGCTAGGTAAAACGCAACGAAAGTCGCTCATCAAACTACTTGGCGAAGAAACGTACGCGCCCGCGAAAGACACCCTTCTCCAACTCTTTCTTGGGCAAGAAACCGATGATATCCGCATCGCAGCCCTCAGCGCGCTGCAAAATTTCAACGATCCCGCCATCGGAAAAGCATTGCTGAAAATGTTACCCCAAGGCGGTGGTCTGAAATCGCGTATCGCAGGAGCGCTTGCATCTCGAAAAGCCTGGGCCATCGACATGCTCAACGCCGTCGACGCGGGCGATGTTCCAGTCACTGACGTAGATCGCGACCTTCTGATCAACCTTGCGGCCATGAACGACCCAACCATCGACTCGCTCGTACACAAACACTGGGGCGCCATTCGTACCAGCCCGGACGAAAAAATGGCTCAAGTAAACGCCGCCTGGGCTACCGTCAAGAATGGCCCCGGAAACGCGTATGCGGGCATCAAAGTCTACGAAGAGAGCTGCGGGAAATGCCATGTCCACCTGGGAATTGGTCGTGAAGTAGGGCCTGAAATGACCGGGCTTAACCGGAGCGATCTGTGGGACTTTATCATCAATGTAACGGACCCCAGCCGATCAGTGTTGCCCGAGTACGCCGGAATCATCTTCACCATACTGGATAACAAGAATGTTTTCGGAGACCTTGAAGAACGAACCATTACGGGTTTTATTCTCCACGAATCCGACGAGCAGATTACATTTATCGACTCCGCCGGAAACGAAATCACCGTTGCGACGGAAAAAGTAGAATCGATGAGACCTATGTCTCTTTCCGTTATGCCCGAAGGTCTTCTTCTGGACATGCCCGACCAGGAACTACGTGATCTGATGATGTTTATACAGTCTGACGCGCTGCCGTCGAACAATTAGTTGGCGGTGGTAGGGTCAAAAAACTCAGCCTAACGTCACCGGCTATAATAAAAACACCTTCACTCCTCTGCACCGGGATCCGTTCGCAATTGTTGCGAATGATCGACAAGTACGAAACGAAGGCGCAGTATCGTTTGGCATGCATTCTGGTATGAGGTCAAATTTGAGCAAAATGGGGTGCGAGAGTCAACGCGTTCATTTGTATAGAGACGGGCGGGGGAAGGATGCGTTTCCAAAATATCCTACTTCCACTTGAGCCGGGCAATGTACACGCTGTTGTCCGCTCCCATTGCATTATCCACCGGGATCACGTAGTCCCGACCATTGCGTTGCATCCATTCCGCGACACTGATCCATGTCTCATTCGCCGTAACCTTCGTGACCGCAAAATTTCCGAGCCGAGCCCCGCGCTCAGGAACCAGTACGCGTTCAGTCCCGCGGATGACTTGCAGATTTTCCTGATCCACTTCAGCAATGAAAAGAGGACCGCGATGCCGAAAAACGTGATCGTTGTCCGCACCACGACGCGTGTACACGAGATAAAGCGTGTCGCCGTGAGTCACCCAATGCTGCTGCGTATTGTAGCTACCCAATTCCCCACCGTCGTCGAAAGTCCATTTCCGGGGCGTATCGTAGTGAAGGCCATCGGCACTGCTCGTTACATAGCCCGATTCGTCATTGCGGATTGTCAGAAAAAACCTCCCTCCGACATGCGCCAATGAAGGCTCCACGAATCCTCGCTGAATATCCACCGTCATGATGTTTCCATGCTCGACATACGACAATACATCGCCGTCAAATCGACAGCGAATCACCGTCGTGCTGTACGGAACTCCCTCCTCGGCTTTGCAGTAGATAGGTAACAAGATATCTCCGTTGGGCAAATCGACACGCTGCGTGCTTCCCGCGCCGGAGTTGTAGAAAATCGGGTCGTCAGGCATATTAAGACTGTGCCATGTGGTCCAGGTCCGCTTATCAGGGTCGTATACCGCGTAGGCCGTTTCTCGGGGAGGATTGTGAATGAGCCTGTTCTTATCGTTGTACATAGCACTATGTCCCGTACCCAGAAGCTTTTTCGTGGGCGCATGCCACATCGGCGTAAAATCGCACACGACCGAAGTACTACCGAAATCGTTTGGACGGCGACCGAGATTGCTGTGTTGCTTGGGTTCATCCCAGACCTTCCCCAGATCGTCCGTACGCATCTCGTTGAGCGCATAAAAAATATCGGATCCACTCAACAATAGTTTCTGCATCGTCAGCACGACAATAGGCTTCTCCCCTGGTATCGTACCGGCCCGCGGATGAACCCAGCAGGTTTCTCCATCATATCCAGAACTGATCGTATCGAGTGTTATCGTATATTCCGTCGCCGAATTACCCTTTTCCTCACCGTGACTGTACGAAGCGATCACAAGCGTGATGAGAACCGCCATACCCCTGATAAACATTTGATCAACTCCTGAATGTTACTCGTACCACCGTATATCTTAGTGACAAAGAAAAACATGAAGATTGATACGCCCTGCGGCTTCGCTCCATTCGTATCGATGGCGAAGCCCGCCTGTGCGAGGAAACACTATCACTTTATATGACAGAGATGCACGTTGTGAGACCGGTCGTTCTGTTTCAAGGAGTACGAGTTCTCGGGACGGGCAGATTCAAAAATATAGTCACCGTCTGATAACCTGAATCTATTGACCCTGCGCGATAATAGGTGTTCTCCGGTTACCGTTGTATTTCTCCATCTTCGTAGAACCATTTGGTCGGCAAAATCTTCAGGTGCAGCGAAAGCCCGTCCCGGTAGTTGAAGTACGTGAGCAGCGCCGCATCCTCGACCCACGTGACGGCAGGATAGGCCCACGCATCGTTCGGCGCATCTTCGATATTGCGGAAATGTTCCCACGTCTCGCCCTCGTCTTTCGATACGGCGGCGGTAAAAGGGTTTCGGGTCGACGCGCCGGGGTTATGGTTCCAGATTACGAGGAGATGATCAGTTGCGGGGATGCGGCTGATGGATACAGGCGCGGCAGTTCCCTTTAACGGCGTAGGTTCCGGATCGCTCCAAGTCTCGCCACCGTCCTCGGAGATGCTCTCGTACTGCCCGCCCATGCCAGTCCGCATGAGCATGAGTACCCTGCCGTCTTTCAACTCAATGCACGCCGGCTCCCACGAACCGTCGCCCGGCTTCACACGTTGCGATTCGCGCCAAGTTTCGCCCTCATCGTCGGACAGGTAACAATAGCTATCGCCGCCATGCCAGGCCTCGAGGAGTATGCGCCCCGATTTCAACCGGATCGACCGCCCGTTCGTAAGGCCTGTGTACTTCCCGTCCTCGCTGAGCTGCTTGGGATCGCTCCAGGTTTTGCCTTCGTCGGTTGAAGTGCGCATCAGTACGCGGCAGTCGGTACTCTCCGTATTCTTCTTGCAATGAAACAGGGCTATCCGGCCATCGTTCAGGCGTAAGAAGTTCACTTCCATCACGTTCTTACCGCCATCGTTCTCGACCAGCATGTACTTGCCACCCCAGGTCTTCCCACCGTCCCTCGAAACGATACCCGAGATGCGCGCCGGCCCGTGGTCCGCCCCGTTCCCCGCGTAGAACTCAGTCCACCCCAGCAGTAACGTCCCGTCCTTCAACGGCACGATCGCCGCTTCGCTGTTCCGCGGATTCTGCGGCCCCACCGACACGACGACCGTATGAAATGGCGCCTCAGCAACTGCGATGATTGAGGCGGCGGTAAGAATGACAATCGTAATCATGCTCGTAGATCTCCTCTTGAACTTCCATCTGCCATTAGCGGGGGCAGGATTCGAACCCCCTCGGACGGCAGCGGCACAAGTGCCGCGAAAGTCTGCGACCTTATATGATTGTGGTTATGAGCCCCATGAGGAGGATCTGCATAACTCGTTTAATATCAGTTAACTAGCGATATGTCCAACACTTAGCGATTTCGGGTTTGCCTGCCTATGTGGCATATATTTTCCAAAAATAGTGACACACTTTGTGGCACAGTTACAAGCCAATAAAATCTCTAAAAAACGCATATCATCAGTTGGGTTGAGTAATTTGACTCTACGCCGTTTTGGATGGTTTTGGACATTGAAGAAGCCTACACAACCAGCGGGGAAACCTTAATGACATCAATGCGGATGAGTATATGCGAGGCACAACCAACGAGAATACCAACGGCCTCATTCGCCGATACCTCCCAAAAGGCACCCGCTTCAACAACATTACCCCAAAACAACTCGACACCATCGCCGAACAAATCAATAACCGACGTAGGAAATGCCTCGGATATCAAACACCATACGAAATCTTCCAAAAACAACGCTATGAACGCCGTGTTGCACTTAGTGCTTGATTCCAGCAACTATTTGTTTATGAGGTTCTTGCAAGCTGGACGAATTCGGAGTAAATTCAACATGTGCCATTGGCAATACGCGAAGGTCATCCATTATTCACTGAATCTTTACTCTGTTCGTCGATAGAAGGAGAACGACCCTGTGAAAGACAAGTCGGGCTCTACACGGCGCCAGTTCATGCGTACCACTGCCGTCTCAACGGCAGCACTGTCGCTTTCTGCAAAATTATCATCCGATGCAGCGGCGCAAGAGGGAACCGTGGCCCCAAGCGAGCGAATTAACTTGGGCGTTATCGGGATGGGACCACGTTGTAAGTACGTTCTGCCCGGAATGCTCAGTCACTCGGACGTGCAGTGTGTCGCAATGTAGGATGTCCAAGCCAGCCGCCGCAATCCAGCGAAGAAATTCGTTGATGATTTCTACGGTAATTCCGATTGTAAACTGTACACAGATTTTCGTGAGATGCTTGAGCGAAAAGACATCGACGCAGTATTTATCGCCACAGGAGATCGCTGGCATGCTCCGGCGTCGATACTCGCGGCTGAAGCCGGAAAAGACGTCTATAGCGAAAAACCGTGCGGACTGACCATTGCAAACTGCCAAGAGCTCGCGGACACTATTAAGCGCACCGGACGAATATTTCAAGCCGGGACGCAACGCCGAAGCGTAGCCAATTTTCAGCAGGCCATCAGATTGGCGCACTCCGGAAAGTTGGGCAAGATTCATACGCTCCGCGCCAGTGTCTACGTCCCGGAATTCAAGACGGAGTGGTTGCCAGGAGAAAAGGCTCCTTCCCCGGATATCGTGGATTGGAACATGTGGCTGGGACCCGCACCCTGGCGACTGTACAACAAAGAGTACGTTAGAGGCGGATGGCGCGCGCACTACGATTTTGAATCAGGATCTCGCCTGCTCGACTGGGGAGCTCACACAATTGATCTCTGCCAATGGGCCAATCAGGCTGATGATACTATGCCAATCAGTTTTGAGCCGGGTGACAACGAGATAACTGCACGCTATGCAAACGGAGTAAAGTTGGTGATTCACTTTCTGAATACCCCATTCGGGAAACGTCCAGGGTGGTTTCAAGAGTTAGGCACATGTCCAGTGCGTTTCGAAGGCGACGAAGGATGGGTGGAGGTTGGAGACAGCGGAGGAATAGAAGTCAATCCTGCATCACTCAAAGCGGAACTACCTCAGCTCCCTAACGTCGAATCTGGCCTTGATGTGATCGGCCATTCCCGTAACTTTTTCGACTGCATTAAGTCGCGCAAACCCACAGCAGCCAATGAAGTAGTTATGCGCCATTCGCACATTGCGTGTCACGCTGCAGCACTATCTTGGATGCTTGGGCGCACGCTGGAATTAGATCCTGTAAAGGAAGAATTCGTCAACGACATGGAAGCGAACAGGTTGCGCAGTCGCCCCGCTCGGGATTGGACGGCCTAGCGATTATTAGAAATCGAGCAGTAGTGTTGAAAGATTCACGTAGTGTCCGCGTAGGGTCAAAAACTCAGTGATCCGCGTTTGTTCATAGGCTTTATGTGTGTAAGATCGAAAATCCTGGTTCCACTCCTTAAGCCAATCTGTAAAAAGTTTTTGATGCCTTCCCGCGGCGTCAGCACTCGAAAATCAGTTGTGGTCCCGCCCCAAAAGGTGCCCTAACGTCGTTAGGGAAAGATCCCAAAGGTTATCCCGGTGACTCAGATATTTTTTGCTGAAAGAAAAGCCACAAACAATTGCGCATTTTCTCATCTCAAACAGTCTATATAGATGAAGAGAAAGAAAGGATCAATACAGTTGGAAGTTTCGAAGGATCGAATTCACTGTACAATTTACTGTACAAAACCAGGGGAACACCTGGTGTGAAATAAAAAACGACGCACATAAACCTATACGCCGCAGGAACTTAAAATGGTAGCGGGGGCAGGATTCGAACCTGCGACCTTTGGGTTATGAGGGAAAAGACTCCTATCCTCATAACTCTTTTGCTTTCTTAGACTTAGCTAAAACCTTCGACCTTGCACCCTTCAACTTGCGGAGAACATGTTGCACATGTGCAACATGTTCTCCAAATTTTACTGTACAAATTACTGTACACGAACATCGACCTTGGAACAAGAATCTAGGAGATAGGCTGAATATTTTGACCCTACGACAACGACTCACTACTCAGGAAAACTCAGAGTCACATAGACGTCTTCATCCCCTTCAACATGAACCGGAGCGGACGTCCAGTACCCCCCTTCATTTTTGTAGTCCGCGCCCTCACCATTGTATCCAAACGCGACGATTTTGTAGTCTCCCGGCTCAATCAGCGAAAATCCAGACATCCCATTGTCGAAATTCCTTACATCTTGAAAAGAACTCTGGGACAGCCTTACTACGTCATCGCGCGTCAACACAGGCGGCACAACGTAGTCTGCTGGAAGCGCATAAAGCTGCGTCGTATACCCTTCTGCGAGACCGGTCACCGAATACAGTACATTCACACCGCCAAATAAATTGACATCCAGCCGAAGCGTTTCGTCTTCGCTCAACTCCGCAAAAACACGTTTCGAAGTTCCACTGTTCTTGATATGAGCAAATAGCGAAATCGCCCCAGCCGGGACATTTTCGAACAAATAGTACCCATCACTTTTCACTTCCACGTTGCGCGTCTCAAAGTACAAATCCGTGAATACAATCAACCCCGCCGATCCTGCAGACGGTTGATTCTCTCCTGCCATTACGTAACCTTCCACGAACGAGGAAGACGACACGAAGTTGAAATCATGTACCGTGGTCATTCCCTCTTCCACCACGACCGTTGAACGCAGTCGACGATCATCATTGCCGTGATGAATAAGTGCGGATAGACTTACATTCCCCAACAATCCTTCTAAATGATAGAACCCGCGGGAATCCGTTTCGCTCTGGACAAGTCTCCTTTCGCCGGATCGTCCAAACGAGCCGCCCACTTTGACCAAACCTTGCGCCACCCCATCCGCATATACATACCCCTCAACTGTACCGCCCTTGTTCAACACAAGTTCCAGTTCGACCTCCAATGAACTCCGCCGCACCAATACCGATTCATTCAAGTATCCTATCGCAGACGCGGTAATCTTCGCTTTTCTGAAACGAATCTCCAAATCGAATCGGCCTTCAAAATCCGTTCTCGCGCGAGCCAATCCTTCCCACTCTGTAGCTCTCATCGGGCTAGTCCCCACAAAAATGAAAGCACCCGGCAACGCCTTACCCTCGGTATTGCGAACCACCCCCATCAATACCAATTTGTCGTAAATTGAAGTTGCCGTTTCATCGTCATCTTCATCGGAAACGGCTTGATCGATCAGAGTATCCGCACCCACTTCAGCATCTACCAAGTCCTCCGCTGACGAATCTGTCGACGTCCCTCGTAGGGCTACAGCATCAAACTCAAACTCCGGAACGTCCCCATACCGACCCCCAAACTCAAGTTCCCGAACCGTTCCGCCCAAATCGTCATCAACCTCCGAGCCCGACAGTAAAAACCACAACAGCCCCCCGGCTAGCAAAAACACAGCGGCAATCCCAATGATTCGCCACTTCTTAGACATACCTGACTCCAATCACAAAAATCTAAGCTAGCACTACCTCTGTAGTGCGAAAAACACCCCAAGAACAGTACTTTCTGATAAAATCACGCATCAAACAAGCCTACACGTCCAATGCAGATACTTCAATGATATCACTGCGGATGAATATTTGCGAGGCACAGCAGTCCAGCGACAAAAACATGCTCCACTACGCTTCGCGAACAGGCCATAAAGAGAATTCTTCGCGTCATGTTTGCCTCCGTTTGCGACGCTTCGATTGCTCGTATTCTCTACCGGTCTAGTATGCTGAAAAAGCGCGGATATGAGGTACTGAAGTGCTTTGCAATATTGTCAGTCGCAGGGCTTCCGCTTCAATGGGTTTGAATGTATGAATACGCTTTCGTCCGATGGAGCTTCCCTTTCCAAAGGGGCTCCATGAGCCATTGATAAAGTACTCTATGCTGTAGGCCTGAATTCGCTGACCTTGTCTCAGGTCTTCTTCAATAACCACATCGGTGACCGCGGTAGGGTGGTCAAATTTCAGGACGAGAGGTTTCTCCTCCGTCCAGTCATCCTTACTCGAAACAGTTCCTTTCATATCGCTGAATCTTTTTTTCAGCGCCGCGCCAAAGGTTGTCAACATCCCTGCCTCAGCCGTTGGAATAAGACCATCGGTATCGGGAGTCATGTTTACCAGCAAATTCGCTCCAAGTCCAATGGACGAGTCGTAGGCTTCCATCATCTGCATCGGGGACTTCAGCGTTTTATCCGTATCGGGTGACCAAAACCAGTGTTGGCGAGTGTGAATGTTCGACTCCGGTACAAACCATCCTTCTGCGTAGTCAGGTAACCAGTTCTCCATACCCTTGCCCGGCGGTACGATGTTCCACAAAGGGTACGGAGCTTTTCCCTGCTCGCTACCCGACCATCGAATATCCGAATTCCCGCCCCCCATGATCACGGCATCCGGTTGCAGTCGCCATACGACTTCATCGATGCGATCCACATATTGTCGTCCGACAGGGTTGCCGGAAGCATCCAGCACATCGGGATCAAAGGGGCTGTACGCTCCGTCAAACCAAATCACCTCCAGCGGACCATAATTGGTGAGTAACTCTGTCAATTGTTGCAAAAATATCGGAAAATAGGCCTCGGGGTCACCTATCAACTTTCGCTTTCCACGCGGATCTCCAGTGCTTTTGCATCCGAAAAGAGAATCTCCGGCACTCACATAAAGACCCGGTGCGAGACCGTATTTTCGCGCCGCATCCACGAACTCACGGACGACATCGCCTTTACCATCT
>DTSJ01000244.1:1414-3010 GCA_012965445.1 Candidatus Hydrogenedentota bacterium | reverse complement strand
GGCGTATGTGCTTCGGGGCATAAGGCGATGTATTGCGATGAGTGGGACGGGCTTCCAGATAAGGAGTTTTTGTCGATGCTGAACCCGAAGCTGGGCGAATTGCGGGGTCGTTTGTTTGAGAAGGCGCATGATGCGAACACGAAGTCTGGAGATTTGTGCGCTGAATGGGCGGGGAAACTTGGTCTGCGTGAAGGGATTCCGATTGCTATTGGAAAACTGGATGCGCACTATGGCGCGATTGGTGCTGGTGTTTCCGAGGGGACGCTGGTCAAGATTATCGGTACCTCGACATGCGACTGTATGGTCGCGCCAAAATCCAATCCGCTCCAGGACATCCCTGGCATCTGCGGAATCGTGGACGGTTCTATTCTGCCGGATCATTACGGACTCGAAGCCGGGCAGTCCGCAGTTGGCGACATCTTCAAATGGTTCGTCGAAGTCGTATGTCTAGGCGACGACGCACTCCATGCACAGCTGACAGAGGAGGCGGCTGCGTTGAAGCCGGGGCAATCCGGTTTGCTTGCACTGGATTGGAACAACGGGAATCGCACGGTACTAGTTGATCCGAAATTGACGGGACTTCTGCTCGGACAGACGCTGTACAGTACGCGCTCGGAAATTTATCGTGCGCTGATAGAAGCGACGGCCTTCGGCGCGCGGGCGATTATTGAGCGTATCAAGGATTATGGCGTTGCTGTTGATCGGATAGTCTGCTGCGGGGGAATCGCGGAAAAGAACTCGATGCTGATGCAGATTTATGCCGACGTGACAGGATGCACCATGCAGACCTCTACCTCTGAGCAGACCTGCGCGCTGGGCGCGGCATTGGCATCATCCGTACTTGCAGGAGCCGATGCAGGCGGCTACGACACTTTCGCAGATGCGCAAGCCGCCATGACCTCGATCAAAGAGGAGCAATTCGAGCCGATTTCCGAGAACCAGGCTGTCTACGAAGACGTCTACGCGCTCTATATGATCGTCCACGATGCCTTCGGCGGCGTTGATGACGCGATTGATCTTGGGAACGTTATGAAGAGTTTGATTGCGATCAAGGAGGAGCAGGGGTAACAAAACGGATGAGCAGATTAGTGCATTGCGGAACTGTACTGAAGGCCGACGACGCCGGCAACGATGAATAGGAGTGACACGACTTTGAGCCAGTTCAAGTCTTCTTTGAATACGGCGATTCCGATTGCGGCGATTAGCGCCGTGCCGACACCTGACCAGATTGCGTAGGCAATTGAGACTTCGAGTGTTTTTAGTGCAATCGAGAACACCCAGAAGCATAGACCATAGAAGACATACGTCCCGATTGACGGGAGGGTGTTGGTGAATCCGTCTGAAAGTTTCATGCAGACAGTTCCACAAACCTCCAGTATTATCGCGACCAGTAAGTATCCGTAGCCAAGCATGTTTTTCTTCTCCTTGGTTTAGCGTGAGTTGGAGTCAAAAGTGCAAAGCACACGCACTCGCATTCCGTTATTCGACTTTCTTGTCGAAAACGCAGACGGTTTCGATGTGGTTGGTGTTGGGAAAAATGTCGACTGCCGGGTATACGAAAAATGCGGAGGCTGCTCCTGGTTTCATCTCGACTAT
>DTSJ01000244.1:0-1404 GCA_012965445.1 Candidatus Hydrogenedentota bacterium | reverse complement strand
GTTGGTGTTGGGAAAAATGTCGATGGCGGTAATGGAGATTATTTTCCAGGGGCCGGTCAGGATGACGGCGGCGTCTCTGGCGAGGGTTGCGGGATCGCAGGAGATGTAAATGATGCGGTCGGTGTCGGCGTCGCGCAGGGCGGGCATGCTGTGTTTCGCGCCTACGCGGGGGGGATCGAGAATGATGGCTCCCCATTTCTGGCGATTGATGAAATCTGGGAACGCTTTGTCGCTGCCGATGTGGAATTCGCCGCGTCCTGTGTGGTCGGCGGCCTGGATGGCGGGGCCGTTTTTGTCGAGGCCTACGACGTGCGCTTTTTCGCTCAAACCGAGCGTCATGTTTCCGCTTCCGCAGTAGAGGTCGAGAATGGACTCGGCATCTTGCAGGAATGAGTGGACGTGGTTTACGAGAAGTCGATTCAGTTGTAGTGAGGACTGGTTGAAGGTTCCGTTGACGACGGGGATCTCCTCGAAGATGAATTGTACGCGGCCGCCACCGTCTTCGAGGCTTTGTGCGGAGGGAAAGTCGTCTTTGAGTTCCTGCGACGGTTCTTCCGTCCAGAGGAATACTTCTTTGCCTTCTGGATTCACGAGGACTTCGACTTCGCCGCCTATAGGTGTCTGCTTGAGTTTTTTGAGGGCGGCATTCATGTTCGGATGGCAGAGTGGGCATTCGTCGATGTCGACTACCTCGTGTGATTCCGATGCGTAGAAGCCCCAGTCGCCTTCGTGGCCTTTGAATGTTGCGCGGGTTCGATAGCCCGTACGGAGATCTGGATTCTCAAGGCCGTTAACCGTGACATCGAGTTTTGCCAGTTTCAGAAAAGCCGTCTCTACAATTTTCTGTTTCCATTCGAGTTGCGCGGGATAGTCGAGATGAAACCAGGAGCAGCCTCCGCATTTTTCGTATACCCGGCAGTCGACTTTTATCCTATCCGGGGAGGGAGCCACGACTTTGGTAATGCGTCCGCGACAGAACGTTTTTTTGTCTTTGGTCAGTTTCACTTCCAGTGTGTCGCCCGGCAGTCCGTAGGGGACGAAGCAGATTTTTCCGTCAATTTCGCCTATGCCGTCGCCGCCGTGCGCCAGGCGGGTTATCGTGACTTCCTGTGCCATGTAGAATCCTTCGTGTTGATTGATAATGAGTATATCCGGTGTTGGATCAAGTAGTTCGGGAACCCGTTAGTCGTCTTCCGCGTCCAGAGATTCCTGGATGAGTTCTTCGCGTCGCTCTTGGAGTTGCAACTGCGCGACAATCTCGGGTTCGTATTTGAGATAGGCCGCCAGCGGGTCTCCTTCGCATGGAACAGTGTACGTCGCGGGTGCGGTCCATTTTGCGAGCGGCTCGAGGGTCTGCGCACATGGGCAAAGGACGCAGCATTGATACGGTCTGGGTGTATTGAG
>DTSJ01000243.1 GCA_012965445.1 Candidatus Hydrogenedentota bacterium | reverse complement strand
AAATCATGATCGGAAATTTTTGGACGGTATTTAATCTCTTTCAGCGTTACGATGTGCTGATTCTTTTTGGCTTCCTTGAGGCGTTTACTCTGCTGGTATCGGTATTTACCGTAGTCAATCATGCGGCAAACCGGCGGCTGTGCGTTCGGCGCTACCTCTACCAAATCCAGCCCTTTACCTTCAGCAATACGCAATGCCTCTTCGGGTCTCATGATGCCCAGCTGTTCTCCCGCATCGTCGATAACACGCACTTGGGGAACATGGATTTGTTCGTTGATCCGCGTCTTGTCTACTGGTGGCTTAGCGATTCGAGCGTCCTCCTGTTAACCATAACTGTGGGCGATTTTCACAAAAAAAGCGACCGGGGACACCAGTCCTCGGTCGCAAAAGATCACATGTATCTTATATGACGCAACCCAATGAGCTCGATGTAACGGCTATAGGGTGAGGAGCTGGTACTCCTACTTAGGCGGGAATCTTAGCATTATTCGGGTTCACGTGTCAAAACACGGCTGCATATGCAAAATCGTTCATCCGTGTGATGACATCCTTCGATATCCTCCAAAAACAGGGACCGTGTGCAGTTGACCGGGTTCGGCGTGCCATTTAAGGGAATGCGGTACGTGCATTCAGACGGCTGTAGGCGACACGACCTCCATATTAACAACGGTGCAATTGCGATCCAGCTCTTTCGCGCAATACAGCGATTTATCGGCAAGTTCGATAAATTCCTCGTCTGCAAAAGGATCCTGTGGACAGTCGGTCATCCCCAGCGTCACCGAACAGTGGAAACGCTCGCTGCCATCGGAATTGAATGCAATGGCCTCGAAACGCTTTCGAATACGTTCCATGCACACGGCGGCTACGCTCGCGTCTACCTGGGGAAGGCGAGAATGAATTCATCTCCGCCCATGCGGCCGGCGCAGTCTTCGTTTCGAATTTCCTGTGAGACGATCCACGCGAAGGTTTCGAGTACACGGTCACCCATACGATGGCCGTAGGTGTCATTGACCTGTTTAAAGTTGTCCAGATCGCACAGGCACAGACTCAACGCCTGCTCATGTCGTGTGACGATGCTGGTGTGGGTTGACAACAGCTCAAGAAAATGACCGGGGTATATAGTCCGGTCAAATCATCGTGATAGGCTTCTTTGCGCAGTTGCTCCTGCTCAGACAAATCGGCGATGAGATACAGCATCCCTTGTCGTCCGTCAAACAGTTCGCTCTTAGATTGTTAATATGTGAGGCTTTACAATGGGCTGGATTTAGAGGTACCATGTCCAATTCAATCGATGCTCTAAACAACGCGGGAGACAACCATGTCACATGGTGGAATATTGGCCGGCAGGGCCTTCAAAAAGATGGGGGTAGAGTGTATCTTTACCCTGAGCGGCGGTCATATTATGGCGATTTACGTGGGGTGCAAGGAACAGGGAATCAAGGTGATCGATGTACGCCATGAACAGGCCACTACGCATGCTGCGGATGCCTGGTCGCGTCTGAATCCCGGAAAGATCGGGGTGGCAGTGGTTACAGCAGGCCCCGGAGTCACCGATTCGGTCACGGGGGTAGCGAACGCCTGGCGCGCAAATTCCCCGATTTTAGTCATTGGCGGACAAGGGCCGTTTGGGAATCTGGGGCGCGGCTCTCTGCAGGAAATGGATCATGTCTCTCTTATGAGACCGATTACGAAGTGGGCGGGCGCCTGCTATGACACTGAGCGCATTCCTGAATACATTGAACTGGCGGTCCGTCATGCGGTCACGGGAATTCCGGGACCGGCGTTCCTTGAGATTCCTATGGATATTCTTGGTAATGACGTTAAGGATGAAAATGTTCGCTACCCGGAAATCCGAACGACACCTCCCCTGATTTCTCCGCAGCGTGATGAGGTGACGAAGGCGCTGGATGTTCTGGAAAATGCGAAGCGTCCGATGATGATGGCGGGGACGAGCGTGAAATGGTCGAATGCGCAGTCAAGTATGCAGTCGTTTCTGGACAAGACGAAAATCCCGACGTATGCAAATGGAATGGGTCGCGGTACGCTTCCGCGAGATTCTGAGCTGTTGTTCAACCGCACGCGGCGCGACGCGATCAAGAACTGCGATGTGATTATTCTGGCGGGTTGTGTGCTGGATTTCCGGATGCGATTCGGACAGAGTATCCCTGCTGACGCGAAGATCATTCAGTTGGAGATGGACAATCTTCTTGTCGGTCAGAATCGAAATACGGACGTTGCGCTTGTCGGCAATCTCGCGTGTAGCTTCGACACGCTCTCGCAGGTCATTGATGAAGACGACCGCAATATAGACTTCTCGGCATATGCGGCGGAACTGCGTGCGCAAGAGGATAAACTCGCTGAAGCGTTGCAGGGGGCCCAAGCATCCGACGCTGTCCCGATTCAATTGCCACGTTTCTGTCAGGAAGTCGCAGACTTTGTAGCTAAGGACGACGAGATGATCGTCATCGGTGACGGCGGAGATGTTGTGGCTTCCTCGGCGAAGGTCGTTCCGATTCCGAAGAAGGGTATGTGGATGGATCCGGGCCCGCTTGGCACGCTTGGCGTGGGTGCACCCTTCGCACTGGCCGCTCAACTGACGCACCCGGACCGCAAGGTTCTCATCATTTATGGTGACGGAGCCTTCGGCCTGAACGGAATGGAATTCGATACCGCTGTTCGTTTCAAACTACCAATCGTTGGTATCATCGGAAACGATGCGGCCTGGGGACAGATGATGCGTCCTCAAGGGGCTATATTTGGCGACTATATCGGTGTGGATCTGAATCACACGCGTTACGATCAGATGGTTGAAGCGTTAGGTGGGCATGGCGAACTTGTCGAGAAACCCGAAGACATCCAGCCGGCTCTGGAACGCGCGTTCGCGTCCGGTAAACCCGCACTTGTCAACGTGATACTCGAAACAGACCGTAACTACAAAGGCGGCGGATACGTGTAGAGCGACAATCATCAGTTTGACGATAAACGCCCGGCAACTTAATCAGAAGGTTGCCGGGCATTTTTCTGCATCGTGGTTCTTAGCGTAATCTACGGTCGGACAATACCTGCGCCAGGAGATCAGGGCGGTTGGTGAGCATACTGTCGAGTCCGAGGTCTAGTACCTCGTTCATTTTCTCAACGGTATCGATGTTGTACACGCAAATCGGGATTCCTTTGGCCTGAATTTTCGGGAAGTCGGCCTTGGTCATAGTGTAGGCATCCAAATTATTGTAATTTAGAATCAGCAAGTCGTCGGTCGGCTTATAAGCATTCCAATCTTCGCCACGCATAACTTGCAGCATTTCCCTTATTGAAACGCGATCATAGCACTGGGCGATCTCCGGCGCCAGATCCTCGGCGATGTTCATGTACTCGTGTTTAAAGGATGCGACGATCACGCGATCTTCGGCCTTCGCATCTTGGATCGCTTTCACGAGTGCTTCGGCGCATCCGGGCTGGTCTTTGATTTCGATCATGAAGTGAGAATCCGGCAATGCCTTCAATGCCTCGACGACGGTTGTGATCTGATATCCTTTACCGCGATAGGGAAAGGTCTTCCCTCTGTCCGTCGTAAATCGATACCCGGCATCGAGTGCCTGAATTTCGGCGAGCGTTAGATCGGCGACTTTGCCTTTTCCGTTGGTTGTTCGGTTCACGGTTGCGTCGTGGATGAGGACTGCAACGCCGTCCTTCGTGACGCGTGCGTCGCACTCGATCATAATATCGGGCCAGGTCGTTGCGGCCTCCTGGAAGGTTTTCAGCGTGCTCTCGGGTCGCCATTTCGCGCCGCATCTGTGTGCGCAGAACTGGATCGATTTGGAGAAGAAGGGTTTCGCCGGTTCGCTCGTGGCTGGAGCTGCGGAAAATGCGATCGAAATGGTAATCGTTGAACAAATGATTTTTGCGTACAATTCAGTCATTGAAAAAGTCCCCCGTTAATCGGGCTAGTAATACTCGCCTTCCAGATCCTCTTCGATAGTCGGTTTCACCAAGACCACGTCGATATCCAGAAACTCATTGTCGAGGATTTCGAACATGTCTTCGTCTTCGTAGGTACCCACGATAGCACCGCCGGACCCGGAAAATTTGCAGTGAGCCCCGACAGAGCGTGCCATCTCGACCATGGCAAGGTCTCCCGGCGACAGCGTATACAAGCTTTTGCGTAATTCGAAATTCTGATCCATCAACGGCCCTACCTCGTCGGCGGCACCCGCCTGCATCAGATCGTATGCTTCCTGTGCGAGTCCAGCGAATTGTTCCATCGCGTCGATAATCTGCTGGTCGCCCTTCTCCCATCGCTCGCGAATATTGCTGTGAAATACTTCGGAGCCCTCTGTGAGTCCTAGTCGATACGCAATGAATAGGTTGGGAAGCAGATCCAAATCCAGTTCTTCGTACTGACCATGTCCGTGTTCGTTCATGATATTTTTTGAGAAATCCATGAACACGCAACCTTCGTAGACCTGTATGACCCGGTCTTGAAGTCCGCTCGCGATGCCAAGTTCTTCATTCTCGGTACGCCAGATTAGATCGGCCAGTTCTGGATTGGGCATATCAACTTCGAAAAATTCGAGCAGGCAGCGCATTGTCGCCGTAATCAGCGCGCTTGAACCCGCCATACCGACGCGCCTGGGAATTGTGGATCCATAATTCAGGGTAAAGTTCCGGTCGTGCAGCTCGATTGAACGCTTCTCGCAGTAGGCCATAAACCGGATCAGTGTTGCTTTTAGCAGGCGTTCGGCACCGTAGTATCCGTTGTGCCGTATCGAATCCTGGAACTCCCGGATAGAATGATACTGGGGTCGATCCTGCACGTTGGGCAGGAATTCCAGTTGGTCGCTCGCCACAAGATGCACATTTGCGGAAAACTCACGAATCACAAAGCTGATTGTTTTTCCGTTGTATCCATCGGACGGATTACCCATAAGCCCTGCCCGCGCAAATGCTTCCGCCTGAATCGCCATCGAGTGTAAATCCTTTGAAAATGCCTACTACGTCTTATTGATGATACATTAATCCAATACTTCTATGCTAACGATTTCACCGAATGCGCCCTATCTGCGCGATTGTCAGGCCTCGTGCAACCTCTCATTGACTGCCGCGTTTCGTTGATCCCGAATATTGCGGGCACTGATCTCAGCCCTTCAGCGCGGCAGACGATGCGCGTTTCTACAATATCCCTCTATAAGTACATGCACGCTTGTTGCACTCATTCCCATTGCCGATTTGATCTCGGCCGTCGAAACAAGGGAATGCGGGACTCGGCCCTGCGATAAATACAGAATGGGATAGCGACATTTGAGCGGAAAATGAATGTGTGTGAAACGAGAGGGTAGATCTCGTAAGCTTTTTAATCCAAATGGTTTATAGAAGTAAACTGTTGACAAGTTGGTGTCCCTGTTGGGGAGCGAGGTAGGCGTCTCTTATGTGAATGTCCTCTACGGCTGAGTTGTTCGTCTATAGTGTAGTGACTTGAGGATACGGAGACGATGAAGTTTAATCTGCGCAAGGAAGACGGAAAGTGGCTCGTCTACGGAATGGTGATACCTTTTGGCGATAGCACGATGAATATTGATTTCGAGAATCCACAAGAAATGTTGGACAACATGATGGAAGAAATGACTCAGGACATGACACTTGAATTCCAAAACGGGTTCTGATGGGGCAGTCTAAAAGTACTGCGGCGTTCTGATGCATATTCAGCCCTAGTAATTTTTCATAGAAATCCATGCGCAGTGATCGGCTCTCCAATATCATTACTCTAAAACCGACTCTCAGATATGGAGGTTCTTCGCCATGAAAGCTTTCAGATTACTCGTAGCGGTTCTAGTCGTTTGTCTAGGTGCGAGCGCTCAGGAATTTGAGGGGACGAAGGAGGCAGCGGAACGAGGGGATGCCGAGTCTCAGGACTTGCTGGGAAAGATGTACCGGGACGGAGAGTCCGTTTCACAGGATAGTGCAGAGGCGCTGAAGTGGTTTCTGGAAGCCGCAGAACAGGGACTTGCTTCGGCCCAGGCGAATCTCGGCCGGATGTATTTGCAAGGCGAGGGCGTTTCTAAGAACTACGACGAAGCTTTTAAGTGGTACGAAAAGGCGGCAGAGCAAGGCGATGCCCACAGGCAATTCATGGTAGGTGATATGTATATAGACGGTTCAGCGATTTCTGTTGCGACATTTATAATGGGATGACCGTGTGAATCGTCACTGATCGTTTTGTTCGCGGCGTTGTGTTCGCATTTCCCGGCGGTATTGTGCTACTGCAGCGTTGTGTTCGCGCAGTGTGGTGCTGAAGGTATGGGAGTTTCCGTCGGCGTTGCTGACGAAGAAGAGATAGTCTACGTCGGCAGGATTCATGGCGGCTTCAATACTCTTTACGCCGGGGTTGGATATGGGCCCTGGAGGGAGTCCGTAATTCATGTAAGTGTTGTATGGGGATTGAACTTCTTTATCGTCGTTCAGAATCCGCTGCCCATATTTCTCCAGGATGTACTGGAGGGTGGAGTCCATTTCAAGCCGCATTTTTTTTGAGAGGCGGTTGTGGATGACGGCTGCGACTAAGGCACGTTCTTCGTCTACACGGGCTTCTTCTTCGATGAGGGATGCGATGGTTAGTATAGAGACTCTGTCTACTTCTTTCTGATCAGGGTATTTTTCAAGCAGGGCATCGAAGTCTCTGCTGAACTGATCGGCCATGCGCTGCACGACATCATTGTCAGAGGGTTCTTCGGAAAAGAAGTAGGTGTTGGGCATCAGAAAACCTTCCGCAGATCTGGCGGAAATCCCAAATTGATCGAACAGATCGAGTGATTGTACTGCGGCCATAAATCCATCCTGATTCTCGCTGAGCTGCGCCATCTGCTTGATCGTCAAACCTTCGGGAATCGTGACTCGGTAGTTCTGCGCCGCCACCACCTGAGGCACCGTCGTGCGCAGAATTTCCAACAGCTGCACGGGGGATACGCCTTTCGGGAGCATGAAGTCTCCGTGTTTTATGGCATCATTTGACGGTTCAAGACGCATGGCAACGCGAAAGAAGAATTCGTGCTCGATAAGCCCTTCTTTAGCCAACAGTCTTCCGACATCGTTTCCCGAGGAGCCTTGCGGTACGGCGAACAGAACGCGCTCGCCCTTGGCACGGGGCTGAGTGATGTGATCATACAATACGTAGGCAGCGAAGGCACCTGAAGCGACGACGATTATCGAAAGCACAATGATCGCGAAGACGAGGCGTACGTACCAGCGTCTGGTGAGGGATACTGAAGACCGAGGAGCGTCTGACAGATCGCCGATATCATAGGGGTCGTCGCTCATGTCTCGCGCTTTCGAATATTGGCTTGCCGATCTAGATAGAGCTGGAGAATTTGCTGCGCCGCTGCTTTGTCGATCACTTTCTTGCGCTTCTTACTTTTTATATTCGCGGATACCAGCGCCCGGTACGCGGCTTGAGTGCTGAACCGCTCGTCCTGAGTCACAATCTCAACGTCAATAACTTTCTTCAGCTCATCTATGAATGCGAGTACCTTCTCCGCCTGGGGGCCGATTTTGCCGTGCTGATTCAGAGGAATTCCGGC
This sequence comes from Candidatus Hydrogenedentota bacterium, assembly GCA_012965445.1. The sequence continues at coordinate 3,256 of DTSJ01000243.1, read as the reverse complement.
GACGATTAGAATAGCGCGCTGTTCATCGACTATTTTTTTTATTGCGAGAGCATCTTCGGACGGCTCAGACATGTGGACGGTATCGAGCGCCGTCGCGATCATTCCCAACTCGTCGCTTACCGCGACACCGGTTCGCGCCTCGCCGATGTCCAGACCAATCAATCGACCTTCCATATTCCCCCCTCAGAGCAATGTGACTTGAAGATCGTTCTCCACATTCTGCTACGCCCGTATAATAATCGACTGGTTCCATGGAATCCAAACAACCCAAGTATGCATTTGGATGGTTAAAGGCGTATAATTGCTTTTTCTGCCTCGTATTTCTGGACCTAGTGGTCCATCACCCCCGATTGAGTCCTGATTCATGAGTGAAGCTGCACCCGCGATACCGCAATCCATGACGAAGGCGAAGTTCGCGATTTTCGTGACGCTGTTCACGGCGGGGATTGGGAATTCGTTTGTCTTTGCGATTTTGCCGCCGCTTGGGCGTGAAATCGGGTTACAGGAAATCCAGATCGGCTCCATCATTGCGGCCTCGGCAACGGTGTTCATGTTGACCGCACCTTTCTGGGGTCGAAAATCAGAGACTTGGGGTCGCAAACCGATCATTTTGTTCGCTTTGGCGGCGTATTGTGTGACGACGTTGTTGTTTGCGACGGTGGTACATCTCAGTCTCAATAAAACGCTGCCTCTACTGGTCGGATACGCGCTGCTCATGCTGTTCCGATGTACTTTTACTGGCGGGATCAGCGGTATTTTTCCATCGTCGCAGGCGTACATGGCCGATATTACTTCGCCGCAGGAACGTACCTCTGGTATGGCACTGGTGGGTGTGTCGACTGGTCTTGGTATGATAGCTGGCCCCGGTCTGGCGGCGGCGGTGGCTGAGTACGGCATGATTATCCCTTTTTACGCTGTCGCGGGGCTGTCGGTGGTCGCTGGAGTAATTGTTTGGGCATTTCTGGTCGATGTACCGCGGGAGTCACATCCTCACGATGCACCACATGAGCCATTGTTCACCCGGGATCTGGCGCCGTTCTTTATAATCTCGGCGATGCTGATGACGACGCTCTCTTGTATGCAGCAGGCTACAGGATTCTTTCTGCAGGACATGTTTCATTTGTCGATGGAAGCCACAACTCGGAAAGTTGGGATTGCTCTGATGGCTTCGGCAATCGCGTCAGTCAGTTCGCAGCTTATTTTTGTACAGCGGCTGAAATGGATGCCGAAGACTTTGATGCGGACGGGGTCCCCGCTGCTTCTGATCGGGGTCGTCAGCTTCATTTCTACTGACGCCTTTGAAGTCATGGTTGCCTCAATGGGTTGTTTCGGACTCGGATTCGGGATGATGATGCCGGGAAATATTTCATCGCTTTCGATGACGGTTGCGGGACACCAGCAGGGCCGTGTCGCGGGCATCAATACCTCTGCGCAGGGGTTCGGCTTTATCGCAGGGCCGTTGCTGGGGTCTGGGCTTTATCAATTTCACCGATATCTACCGTACTGCGTTTGCACGGTCCTGGCGATCGGGACGATATTCATGGTGTACCGGATCGTACGCGTTCCAGATGCCGACGTGATCGACGAAAACTGAGACTACTCGGGCAGACTATACGCCACAGACGGTTTCTCTCCGTTCGTCTCTTCGATAAATGCCAACACATCGAGTTCCTTGCGCACACGATCAATCGTCGCGATATAGTCCCACTCGAGACTTAACGGAGCAAACCGATATCCGTCCATAAGCGCGAGAAGTGCCAGGCGCGTAGAGAGGTGTCGATTAAAATGGTTCTGTTGGATCGGTACATCTGGATACCGTGACTCGAAGGTGTTGCCTCCGAACGAAAGACACAGAAGCCCATAAGCTACGGTTGATGCTGGTTGACCTCCTGCAATCACGAGGTCTCCTGCATCCACCCCTTCTTCTACGACGCGCGTCAGGATGTCGAAAGCGCGGGATTCGTAGTCCGCTAGCGTTTTCTGGTGCCTGCTGGTCGATTTGAGGCGGATCAGATTTGGCTGGAGCAGCGAAAGGATCTTGAGCTGTTCTGGATACGTCCTGAATGCAAATTCATTTATAGCGACGAGCTTTTCGCGGGGGCGACCGTTAAATGTCATCGCGCACTTAAAGAGCTTCCAGCGCTGTTGGGCATCTTCGATCGCCAGACCCATCACGACATCTTCGCGAGACGTAAAATGCTCGTAAATGGGCGGACGGGAACAATTCATAACTTTGGCGATGCGCTCCATCGTCACGCCGGCATACCCTTCTTCGTTCAAAAGCGTACGCGCAATGCTCAGGATGCGCGCCGGACGATCACGAATCTCTCGCTTTTTGGGGGATAGTACTTTTTTCTGGACTCCCATGCTCGTTCCTATTTTACCGCTTCGCTAGTTCTTGCACTCTGTCAATTAACAACAGGCGTCAACACCATATTCCGATACTTCACGGCTGAATGATCGCCTTGTAGATACAGCGGTCCGGGTCGAAATTCGTTGGACCAGAGTGCGCCGCCGGTACACCCCAGGAGTGGTTCGTTGTCGATGATCTTAGTGCCGTTCAGAATAACGGTTATGTGTCTGTCCACCAGCGTAATATCCAGCGTCTGCCATTTTCCCGGCGCGCGTTCGACAGCCTCTGAAGGGGTGATTCGACTATAGACTGCACCCATGTGATGCGGGTCTTTGGACATTCCGTAGCTTTCCATGACCTGGACTTCGTAGATTCCGCGAAGGTAAATTCCACTGTTGCCGTGGAGATCCACACTTACATCCGTAGTCAATCGAAAATCTTCGTACTCGCCAACGGTACGCAGATTACCGTAGCGAATGTGGCGGCCCGTTTCAGGTTGTACGGGATCGTTGATCAGGACGCCGTTCTCGATAGACCATGCACTTTTGCTGCCGGAATTCACCATCGTCCATCCTTCGAGACTGTTTTTCTTGAATAGTTCGACAGGTTTACCGAATTTCACTTTCGACAGGTTCGGCCTCGGCGGCAGATCGGGGATACTCTTACCGGTGAACCGTTCGACGGTTACGCCTTTTCCGTTCGAACGCGGGTTGCGTCGTGTCAGATTGAGGGTATCGCCGTCCACCGTGGCCGAGAGAGTTTCTATGAATGTGTGATCCTTGATTCTCTTGCCGCTCGTGTCTTTGCGGGTCTGCCGATGTTCGCGGGTAACGTAGAGCGTATCGCCGTCCACGTAGGTGCTCGCAGTATCGACGACACTCCCGCCTCCCCAGAGAATCATCG
>DTSJ01000242.1 GCA_012965445.1 Candidatus Hydrogenedentota bacterium | reverse complement strand
ATTCGCCCAGGGATTGGTTCTGAATGTTCTCGGATACCGCTACACCAAGGGCATGACCGGCTACTCGTATCTGCTCCCGATGACGGACGCTCAGTTCGCCTACGCACGCGTCGCGACCTTGTTGATTCTGTTCCTTCCGACGGTTGTCTTCGTGACCATAGTTCACTTTGTCATTCCGAACGCCTATTTCATAACCGAACTCATACCTATGGCGCTCCAACAAGATGTCACATCACTTCGAGAAGTCGTATGGACATTGCTGGGGCGTTCGTTCGTAGTGGGTCTGATTCTCTGGGCGGTTGTATCCGTTTCAACTCGACTGATCGGGAAGTCACTGGGAATTGCTATCTTGGCAAGCATCGCATTGGGACTACTCGAGTATGCGAATCTCATTGGACACAATTACATCGATGTGCTGACTCCAATCTGCATGATTATTCTGTGCTTGGGTGCATACGTCCACGCATTCCGATCCCGACTTATCGGTAAGCGCTCGATCATTTTCTGGCTGGTCGTCTGGGCCATCGCGAGCTGGCCGTTTCTCGGACCTTCGGTAGTGGATATAGCCCATGTATCTTCAGAACCATCTCACTACATCGCGGCGATACTCAGCTCGCTCGCAATCGGTGCTCTCGCCCCCCTGCCGTTCGTTGCGATTGTACTCGACATCCGCAAGAAGCGTCACAGCGCGGCACCCAGGCAGAACCAAAAAGAATCGGATCCCTTTGGAGTGGTGATGACGACGTCCATGAAAGGCTGGACGGTCGGTGCAGCATGTATCACGCTGTTCGTCGTCTGGCTCGGTTGGCCTGCACGTCCCGCATACGAAGATCTGTGGCACAGCAAGGGGTATCCCGTGACGCTTGCGGAACTCGACGAATGGTATGCAGCGGTGCCGGAGAATGAAAATCGTGCATTGAAGTATATGTCAATGGTAGAAGATAAGAACGAGAAGAATGCTGCTTTCCAGCTCGCTATGCGTGAAATCGACAAAACAAACGTGAATTTTCTTGATGGCGGATACTTCAGGCTTCTTTATGTATGGGGCGGGGCAGAGTATGAGCCCAACAATGGAATTCCGAGCGACAAGAAAGAGGCGACAGAACATTACTGGCGCGACGTCAGCCAGCACTTCGCGCCGCGCCTCATAGAAATCGCGAATGACGGTGACGTCGAAAGTCGGTACCAGATCAATCTGCTTAATGGACAGACAGTCGAGTTGGGAATGCTTGCCCAGCTGCGCGATATGGCGCGACAACTGAAAATTGATGCCTATCACTGGGTATTCGTCGATGACGCAGCGAAAGCAACGGACAGCCTTCTCGCAATTTTTCCTGTTGGGGAGTCGCTTCGCAACGAACCGATAGTTATTTCGGGGCTGGTACGCATAGCGATATCGGGGATTGGTATTCAGGCGATTCAAGACACCATGAACATGACGACTTATTCGGAGTCCGACCTGATTCGCATACAGAACGAGTTGGAAGCTCTATCGGCGACTTTCGAGAAAGAGCCAATAATGCGAAGACCGATGGTCGGCGAGAGCGCAATTACGATGAATTCGCTGGCCAATATATCCTCCTATCTCGCATTGGAAGGTGACTGGAATTCGGCGATGACCTATGCCGTCGCCTCCGGCCTGCCTATGCTGCACGCGGTCTCTCCACGAGGGGCAGAAATTATGGTGTCAGGCACCCGGTTCAACAGGATTCTGGACAACATGCAGCAGGATTGGTTCGCTCTACATGAGTTGTCGGATGACAATTCTTGGGAGAAAATTGGTTCCATGGCAATCCTGTCGATGATGCTGATGCCTGCTCTGGACAGGGCGGACGGAGCATCGTGGCGAATGCGCACTGAGTTCGACCTGGCGATTACGGGGGTCGCTGTCGAGCGATATCGGATTGAGAACGGACAGTTCCCTCAGACGCTGGACGCGCTGGTGCCGGATTATATGGATGCAGTGCTGATGGACAAGTTCGACCCGGACGGTCATGCACTTCGATACCGAATTGGCGATGACGGGGAGGCGATCACGTACAGCGTGTCGCGCGACATGGTGGACGACGGCGGGGTTGGGGTAGTGACCGAAAACCGAAGGTCTCGCGAGGGCGACATGCTCTTCACCGTGTATCCAAACAAATCGAACGACATGGAATATGTCGAGAAACCGGGAAATCGAAACTAACGCACCCTCTCGGCAACGTGGAGCTGTCTTGTGCCGTCGGGGGTGATCGCGTCGAAGCAGATTGCGTCGCCCGTGGAGCGCCAGCGGGGGTGGAGATCACAGCGCAGATCGCCGTGGGCATATTCGCCGAGTTGAAACGTGCCGATATTGACGCGTTGGTCGGTTTCGACGTTGTAGAGAAGCAGATCGCGTGAATTGTCATCCCTCACGAAGGGGTCAGTCACCAGCCAGTTCGCGTCCGGCCCGAAAGTGCAGTGTCCGTTACCGATCAGGAAATCCGGCGCGAGCGCACGAGGCGGATCGGTACTCCGATCCTTGAAGAGAAGATGTGTGAGACTATCATCTCCGGGCTTCGCCAGCGCGGTCACGATGATTTCCGAATCGTTCCGCCAATCGAAATGCGAAACCTTTTTCCCGAACGGCACAACCTCCCAGATTTCAGAACCATCTGTGTTCGCACTGAACATCGCGTTCTTACGGCCAATTCTCTTGTCCTTCGATTTCGCCCGCGCCAGGAAGAAAAACCGACTTCCGTCCTTGTTAAACACAGTATGATTGAACCATACGTCCGCCCCCTCAAGTTCCGGGTTTCTCTTCAGCATACGCTCGTATATATCCGCGATTGAAATCACCAGCTTCGATTCACCCGCAACGAGATCCAACAAAAAAATACCGTCATTGTCCGGCGCATTCGAATCAGGATTCGGATCAGCGATGCCCTTATACCCGACCACCTTCCGCATACGCTGCAGCCGCCCATAAGTCAGGCTCAGCGCATGATTCCCGTCCGAACTCACCGCGCTTATCGCCCGCGAAAAAGTCTCCCGTTCACCCGTATTCACATCAAGCGACACGCCGACGACCGCATCCCCCTCGCGATCATTAAACAGAATATGCGTCTCCGGATTCTTAGGGTCCCAATGCAGCATCGCGCCCTGCTGCAGGTTCCACGCGAACGTCTCCGCAATATATTTCTGATCGCCCGTCCACACATCAATCAGACAAATCAGCGCACTCTCATCCGGCTCCGGCAGATGGTCCTGCGACTCCGCCTCCAGACACACCATCCGCCGCCCCGATTTGTTCCACGGACTCACCCCGTAGTACCCAAAAAAATGATGCGAGGGGCCCCTAGTAATCGCGCGCGCTTTCCAGCCCGAATCCGAAGACTCCTGAGCCCCCGCGCTCGCGCCGAGAGCCAGAATCAATACACAAACGAAAACTCGAATTAGTCCGATCACAACGCGTTAGTCTCCAAACTCCCCGACGAACACAGTCCAAGGTTAACAGGTGTCCCGACCCGAATCCAAAATCAGCAGCGTAACTCTAGCGAACTCGGAAATCGCGGCGCTCCCGCTATGCTATACTCCAACCACAATGTCCCCCTCCTTCTGGCGATACATGAAATACGCGCGGCCCTACTGGCACGTCTGTCTCGCATCGATCATTTTCGGCATGTTTAAGTTCTCGCTCGCGCTCCTGCTGCCCGGCGCACTCGGTCTCGTCGTCAGAAACGTCGTCGAAGCACAACTCACGCCGGAGGAGCAGATCCAGAAACTTGTCCTCATTCTCTCTGCACTCATCGTCGCCTTCCTGCTGCGCGCGCCAATCACCTACTACCGAACCTACTTCGCTGAACTCGCCGGAAATCGCACCATTTTCGACATCCGGACCGACCTCTACCGCCACATCCAGCGCCTCAGCATGGCCTACCACGCCAACCGCAGAACAGGCTCCACCATCTCCCGCCTCATCAACGACATCAACGCCGCCCAGGGCATCCTCGATCGCGGCGTGATTACATTGCTCATCGATTTCCTCTTCCTCCTAGGGGTCGTCGCGCTCCTGTTCAGTCTCGACTGGCGGCTCGCCTGCGCGAGTCTCGTCACCCTTCCTTTATACTGCTCCGCCATAATCGTCCTGAATCCGCGCATGCGGGAATCCGCCAAGGATGTCCAGGATCAAGTGTCCGAAATGTCAGGTGAAGTCACCGAAAAACTCGCAGGACTCTCCGTCGTCCTCTCCTTCGTGCGCGAAAAGACCGAGGAAATCGAATTTTTCAAACGACACCGCGTGTACCTCAGCAAAGTTATGATCAAGACTCGAATTCAGGCAACCCACATGTCCGCCACCGAATTCCTCACGGCCGCAGGCCCGCTCGTTGTCATCGGCTACGGTGGATTTCGTGTAGTCCATGACACCCTTGCCATCGAACAGCTCATCTGGTTCTACGGCTTCATCTCGCACCTGTACCTCCCCACGCGACGACTCGCGGACTCCTCAACACTCGTGCAAGAACGACTCGCCGCGATGGATCGCGTTTTCGAAGTTTTCGACGAAGTCCCGGACATCGCCGATGCGCGCGGAGCCAAACGCCTCAAAAATCCCGAAGGCCAAATCGAGTTCCGCAACGTCTCCTTCGGCTACGACCCCGAAACACCCGTCCTCCACGACATCTCCTTCACCATCCAGCCCGGCGAATCCGTCGCCTTCGTAGGACGCAGCGGCGCAGGCAAAAGCACACTCGTCAATCTCGTACCCCGATTCTACGAAACCAACTCCGGCGAGATTCGTGTCGACGATACCAACATCAACACACTCCAGATCAAGAGCCTGCGCGAGAACATCGGCATGGTTCTCCAGGACTCCGTCCTGTTCAGCGGCCCCATCCGCGACAACATTCTCTACGGAAAACGCAACGCCACCGAAACCGAAATGCTCAACGCCGCCAGCATGGCGCACGTAGACGAATTCGTCGATGAACTCCCCGATCTCTACGACACCGTTATCGGCGAACGCGGCGTAAAACTCTCCGGCGGTCAGAAACAACGCATCAGCATCGCCCGCGCGTTCCTGCGCGATCCCCGCATCCTCATTCTCGACGAGGCCACCTCCAGCCTCGACTCCCACGCCGAAAACATCATCCAGGAAGCCCTCACCGAACTCATGGAAGGCCGCACCACCCTCGTCATCGCGCACCGCCTCTCCACCATCGTGGGTTGCGACCGTGTCATCGTCCTAGAAGACGGCCGAATCGTCCAATCCGGCACCCACGACTCCCTCATCCAGATAGAAGGCCCCTACCGCGCCCTCTGCGAAGAACAATTCGGGTACATCCGCCTCGAACACCTCGACGAAAACCCCGCTTAAACGTTGAATCGTCTAAGTCCTTGCGGGAATATCCTTTGCCGCAACTGCGTTTTCAAGGGTGAGCCTATGAATTCGTCTCGAAATGGATAGAGAACACCGAAATGTGCTATGTTACCGGGCTTGGTTATGAGCCGGATTCTTCTTTTGTCGAACAAATGGGGCAATTCCGGAAAAGCGAACGTTCTCTGGATGTCACGACCCAACTGACCTGCCGCACTGTCGACAAGTAAAGTCTATTTACAACCACAGGTGAATCAATGAGTTCACAAGATATAATGGCATCCGAATATACCGGAAGCCGCGTAGAACAGAGCAATCAAAAGGCCGCCGAACTCGCCAATACCGAGTACAAACACGGCTGGTCTACGGATATTGATTCGGACACCTTCCCGCCAGGCCTGAACGAAGATGTGATTCGCGCATTGTCTGCTAAAAAGGAAGAGCCTGAATGGCTTCTGGAATGGCGCCTCAAAGCCTACCGCCACTGGCTCACGATGGAAGAGCCTCACTGGTTAAACGGCGATTACCCCAAAATCGATTATCAGGCGGTTTCGTATTATTCCGCCCCGAAACAGAAAAAACTCCTCGCGAGCATGGACGAAGTCGATCCTGAACTGCTCAGGACCTTCGAAAAACTTGGCGTTCCCATTGACGAACAAAAACAACTCGCCGGCGTAGCGGTCGATGCCGTATTCGACAGCGTTTCCGTTGCCACGACCCACAAAGACATCCTCGCGAAACAGGGAATCATCTTCGGCTCGTTCAGCGATGCCGTCAAAGAGCATCCTGAACTCGTCAAAAAGTATCTGGGGTCAGTCGTCCCGACCAACGACAATTTCTACGCAGCACTCAACTCCGCTGTATTCACAGACGGCTCCTTCGCCTTCATTCCGAAAGGCGTTCGATGCCCGATGGACCTCTCGACGTACTTCCGCATCAATCAGGCACAGACCGGTCAATTCGAGCGCACGCTGATCATCGCCGAAGATGGCGCGGCCGTAAACTACCTCGAAGGCTGCACGGCTCCTCAGCGCGACGAGAATCAGCTGCACGCGGCCGTTGTGGAAATCATTGCACTCGACAATGCCGCCGTCAGCTATTCAACCGTACAAAACTGGTACGCAGGCAACGACGAAGGAGTCGGCGGCATCTACAACTTCGTCACCAAACGCGGAAAATGCCAAGGCGTAAACTCACGCATCTCCTGGACGCAGGTTGAAACCGGATCGGCTATCACCTGGAAATACCCAAGCTGCCTGCTCATCGGGGACAACTCCGTTGGTGAATTCTATTCCGTCGCCGTCAGCCACAAACGTCAGCAGGCCGATACGGGTACTAAGATGATCCACATCGGGAAAAACACCAAGAGTACCGTCATCTCGAAAACCATTTCCGCAGGACACGGCCAAAACAGTTACCGCGGCCTGATTAAAATCATGCCCAAAGCCGCGAACTCGCGCAGTTACACGCAATGCGATTCTCTGCTCATCGGCGACAAATGCGGCGCACACACATTCCCGACCATTGAAGTCAAAAATACCACGTCCAACGTTGAGCACGAGGCGTCCACCTCAAAAATCAGCGAGGACCAGCTCTTCTACTGTCAACAGCGGGGCATGTCCACCGATGACGCAGTGTCCACCATCATCAATGGATACTGCAAAGAAGTATTCGACCATCTGCCCATGGAATTCGCCGTAGAAGCCAGCAACCTGCTCGGCCTCACACTCGAAGGCAGCGTCGGCTAAACACTAAATCCGCCATCTGCAAATCATTTCTTCAGGTTCAGGGAGTCACACAAATATTATGCTGGAAGTCAAGAATTTTCACGTTAGCGTCGAAGACACCGAGATTCTAAAAGGTCTCGATCTGACCGTCAACGCCGGCGAAGTCCACGCCATCATGGGGCCCAACGGCTCCGGCAAAAGCACCCTCGCCCAAGCCCTCGCCGGACACAGTGCATACGACATCACCGAAGGGTCCGCGACCTTTCTCGACAACGACCTCCTCGAAATGCCGCCCGAAGAGCGCGCGCGCCTGGGCCTCTTCCTCGCATTCCAGTACCCCGTCGAAATACCCGGCATTTCCAACGCCTATTTTCTTCAGTCCTCGCTCAACGAAGTCCGAAAAAGCCACGGCCTGGAAGAACTCGACGCGATCGAGTTCCAGGGGCTCCTCGCCGAGAAAATGGAACTCGTAAACGTCCCCCTGCACTTCGCCGACCGCAACGTCAACGAAGGCTTCTCGGGCGGCGAGAAAAAACGTAACGAAATATTGCAGATGGCCGTCATGGAGCCCAAGCTTGCCATATTGGATGAGACCGACTCCGGCCTCGACATCGACGCGCTCCGCATCGTCTCCGACGGCATCAACAACCTTCGCGATCCGGAACGCGCCTTTGTACTCATCACCCACTATCAACGTCTCCTCGACTACGTGAAGCCCGACTTCGTACATGTCCTCTACCAAGGACGCATCGTAAAATCCGGCGGCCCCGAACTCGCTATGGAACTCGAAGAAAAAGGCTACGACTGGATTCGCGAACTGAACCCGGCCTGACCCGGTCACACGGAGTAAAGAACTGAAATCATGACCCAAGTTGCCGAACAAACAGATCGCGCGCAATACCTCGCGGACTTCGATGAACTCACGAACGAGACCACGCTGCCGTGGATAGCGGACCTGCGCAACGAAGGTGCTGCCGTGTTCGCGGGAATGGAATTTCCGTATTACAAAGAAGAAGCCTGGCGCAACACCGACATCAAATCGATCCTCCGCACAACTTTTTGCACAGCATCCGGCGATACCAATACCATTCAGGATATCGCCCCCTATTCCTACGCTGATGCTAGGTTCCTGGAGCTTGTCTTTATCGATGGGCACTTCTCTCAGGCCCTGTCCAATCTCAACGACCAACCCGGAGCTTTCGAGGTCTCATGTTTATCTAAGGCACTAATCAAATCGTCCGATGCACTGAAAGAGAATCTCAATCAGCACGTCGACAACACCAGCGCCTTCGTTCCCCTGAATACAGCCTTCATCCAGGAAGGAACCTACATCGAAATTCCGAAAAACACAAAAGTTGAAATACCCATTCACCTACTTTATATTTCAACGAGCAAAGAAGCTGTCGTCACCCATCCGCGCAACCTTTTTGTCGTAGGCGAATCCTCCGAAGTAAACATCATCGAATCCTACGTGGGACTCCCCGACACGGCAGACTACCTGACCAACGCCGTCACCGAAATCGTCGCGGGCGACAACGCAACCGTCACGCGTCACAAAATCGTAAATGAAGGCGCACAAAGCTACCACCTGATGACCACACAAATCGTTCAGGGCCGCGACACCAGCGTCAAAACTTTCAACATAACCCTCTCCGGAAAAATTGTCCGCAACGAACTGCGCGTTAAACTCGCGGGCGAAAACGGCACCTGCGACCTCAACGGACTATACCTCAACGACGAAGATCGCACTATCGACAACGCCCTCTTCGTTGAACACGCCGTATCCAGATGCTACAGCCGCATGGCTTACAAAGGCGTACTCGACGGTGCCAGCCAATCGGTGTTCACCGGCAAAGTCCTTGTACCACCCAATTCCCAGAAGACCGACTCCGATCAGCTCAACAATAATCTGCTGCTCTCCGGCGATGCCGTCATCGACACGAATCCGCAGCTCGAAATCTTTGCGGACGACGTAAAATGCACACACGGCGCGACCATCGGCTCCTTCCCTCCCGAACTCGTGTTTTACTTCCAGAGTCGCGGAATGGACGCCGAGACCGCGGACGGAATCCTCACCTATGGCTTCGCTGCGGAAGTGGTAGACAGCATCGCCCTTGAGCCGCTAAAGGACCGTCTGACAAAATACGTGTTCAACAAGTACAGCCCGAAATAAGGCAACGCCATGTCAACCGAAACCAAAGCCTACAACATCGAAGCCATCCGGGCAGATTTCCCGATATTCGATACCGTGCATCCCCACGGCAAGCCGCTAGTCTATCTCGACAACGCCGCGACCAGCCAGAAACCACGGGCCGTCATCGACGCGATCACACAATACTACTCCAGCGAAAACGCGAACGTGCATCGCGGCATCCATTACCTAAGCCAACTCGCCACCGACAAATACGACGCGACCAGAGATAGAGTCCAGCAGTTTTTCAATGCGCCCTCGGCCGACAATATCATCTTCACCTCAGGCAACACCGACGCCATAAACCTGGTCGCCCATTCCTACGTCCATCCTTTCCTCAAAGAAGGCGATGAAATCCTCATCTCCGGTATGGAACACCACTCCAACATCGTACCCTGGCAGATCGCCTGCGAAGCGACCGGCGCAACCCTCAGAATCGCCCCCATCAACGACGACGGCGAAATCATTCTCGAAGACTTCGAGGCGCTCCTCTCCGAAAAAACCAAATTCGTCGGCCTCGTTCACGTATCCAACGCGCTCGGCACAGTCAACCCGGTCAAACGAATCATCGAAATGGCACACAATGTCGGGGCCGTTGTTCTGCTCGATTCAGCCCAGGCCGGGCCGCACCTGCGCATTGATGTCCAGGATCTCGACTGCGATTTCCTATCGATAGCCCCGCATAAAATGTGCGGACCCACCGGTGTCGGCGCGCTCTACGGGAAAGCGGAACTTCTCGAAAAAATGCCCCCCTTCAAAGGCGGCGGCGACATGATTCTCTCAGTCACCTTCGAAGAAACCATCTATAACAAGGTCCCCTTCAAATTCGAAGCCGGCACCCCGAACATTGCAGGCGTAGTCGGACTCGGCGCCGCCATCGACTATCTGATGAACATCGGCATGGACAACATCGCCGCCCATGAAGCGGAACTGCTCGCCTACGGATCCGAAGCACTCAAGACGGTCGACGGCTTGCGCATGATCGGCACGGCCGAACATAAAGCCGGCGTCATGGGATTCATAATGGACGCAGCCCATCCCCACGACATCGGACAGATCCTCGATGGAGAAGGAGTCGCCATTCGCGCCGGACACCACTGCGCACAACCCGTCATGAAACACTTCGGTATCCCGGCCACCGCCCGCGCCTCAGTCGCGCTTTACAACACGAAAGACGACATCGACGCGCTCGTCATCGCGCTCGGAAAAGTAAACGAGATGTTCAGATAATGCCAGACCAACGCTCCCTATACGAAAAAGTTATCCTCGACCACAACAAGTCGCCGCGAAACTACGGCGAAATGGAAAACCCTGATCACAAAGCCGAAGGCTACAACGCACTGTGCGGAGATCAATTCACGATATTCCTGAAAATCGGGGACAACGACGTAATCGATGACATCAAGTTTGAAGGAGCCGGATGCGCGATATCCAAATCCTCTGCATCCGTCATGACCTCCATGCTCAAAGGCAAAACTCAGGCAGAAGGTAAAAGAAGAAGCCGTAAAAGAAGAAGAAGCCGTCAGGGCCAAACAAGACTGCGAAGTAAAATGCCTCGCCTCGCATGACCCAGACTTAGG
>DTSJ01000241.1 GCA_012965445.1 Candidatus Hydrogenedentota bacterium | reverse complement strand
TTTCGATGAGCCCAATGAACCCCATGAATTTCATGGTATAGAAAATAAGGACTACCCCGACCGCGAAGAAAATTACGGAAAGAACAGTGAAAATGGATGAATTGAAGGGTGCTACGTCAAAATTAGCGAACGATTGAATGAGCAGAGCAATGAGGCCCAAGAACATACCGAGTTTTTCTAGGCCATGCATTTTGTGACCGTGGCGGAAGCTTTCTTTTATGCCGAGGACCAGACCTAGAAGGACGTGGAAAATACCGATGTAGATGGCCCAGATGAGGAGTTGTTCCGGTTCGTGCGCACGATGGAACAGGACGGGTACTGAGGGCCAGAAGCGCATGAGCAGATCGCCGCAATATTCGCCGTACATGATTCCGAAAATGGCACCGGATACGCCCATGCTGGTTGCGATTGTGACGATGTCTTTGACGACGTCGATGTGGCCCAATTTGCGTCCGAGGAATTTTGCGAGCCCGATCAGCACCATGCCGTACACGAAATCGCCAAGAATAAGTCCGTAGAACAGGATGAACGCCACAGCCACCATCGCGGTCGGGTCAATGGTTCCATAGGTTGGCGGTCTGAACACGCTCATACAGATTTCGAAGGGGCGGATAAATTTGTGGTTCTGCAGCAGCGTAGGAGCGCCACTGTGAGGTTCATCCCCTCCGTCAATCTGATTTACGTCAACCTTGCCTTCGTACTCTTTGTCGATGACGCTTTTCAAGGCATCATACTCATCCGAAGGGGTCCACCCGTGTATCACGGCGATCATTTCGCTCTGGGCAAAGTTTCCGGCAACACGCAGTCGCGCAACGGCATCGCCGATAATCGAACGAGCCGCCAGAACATCTGCGCCGATTCGAAGTGAAACTGTGTTCGCTTCGCCTTCAAGCGCACCGAGATCAGTCTTGAGATTGGCGATAGTCGTGTTGATTTTGTCGAGCACTTCGCGCGCGGTCAGATCGGAGTAGTCGTCACTGCTCATGTCCATAGGAGCGACGCCTTCCTGATTCAGAATCTTGCTGACCACTTCAGACTTGTCTTCGGGAAACGAAAGAAGTCCTACCAGTTGTTTCTTGGAGGTCTGATTCTTGTGGAAAGTATAGTCGCTTCCGAATTCATTCTCGAGGCGTTCTTCGATACGGCTCACTGCCCGGGCAACATCACCGCCGAGTACGAGCGCCCGCGTGCCTTTGCCGAGATTAACGTCGTTACCCAGCGCCGGGGCGACCTGCTCGATTACGCCTCGATAGTTATTAAGTACATCGAGCTGATCCTGGACGTCGACGCGCTTGCGCGTTGTCTCGCGCAACTGCTCAGCCCAGTCAGTTACATTTCGAAAAAGATCCAACTGATTCAACTCGGACAATTTGACTATGGAAGCCTGCACATCGAACGCACTCGGCTCACTCGTCAAGAGCGGCGCAACTTCCGCGAGCGAGCGCTCGGCCTCTTCTGTGGCGGTCAATTCCGTATACTCATCGCCTTCCAGAGCGACGCGACTCAAAAAGTCTGGAGCCTCTTCCACTTCCAAGGCCACTTCATCTAAATGCAGTAAACCACGATCTTGAAGAGTGCGCACTAACTCGGCGCGAATGGAACGCAGACAAACCAGTTCAACTCGTGACATCAAGGCGATCATATCGCTAATTCTCACCCTTTGTTTTCGGTAAAAACAATCCCAGTACGTCCTGAGCGACTGCATCTACTTTTGCAGCAGCGGCTTCACGCACACTTTCCAGCTGCGCCTCCGCGCCAGCGACTGTTACCTGAAATTCTGCCTGACGCGCGGTATCTTTGTTTCGGCGAATGGTAGCCATCTCGTCGTTCAAAGTAGATTCTGCTTCCTGTGCATGGGAGCGTGCTGCGGCGCGGGCCTGCTCGATGGTTTCACTCGCCTCATTCTGCGAGGTTTCTATTTGCGAGAGTAAATCCCCTTCATGAGAAGCTACGGAAGCGAGAATCGATTTAGAGGTTTGTTGATTCGTAGACACTCATTTCACTTTCACGAGGACCTGCCTGCCGCAGCGGCGGACGATCCAGAAATCTGGAATTACAGTTGCTATAGGGGTCATCTGTCGGGTCGTGAGGGCAACGCTTTGTCCGCAAGAGTTTTCCGCAACAGATGGCGAGATGGTGCCACAAAATTGAAGGTTATGTCAAGCTACTTAAGGAATTAACTTTGTCTTGAGAGTCACAGAGGGCATCGTTTTGAATTCAGCGCGACGACCACTAGAATTCGGAGTGTGATAACCCGCAATCTATATCAAGAACGGGACCGACGGCAATCTTTTTCTTCGTCGAAGTGTCACGTCAATTCAACGAGCATTTTCTGAGTATCGCATTCGAAAATCGGAGAGAATTCGTTTTCGCTTCACCCTGACACATACTTGCAACAGCGCGGGTTAGGGATGGGCATGTCTTTTTGAATCGCAAGTCAATGTCGCTGGGTAAATTCGTTTCCAGATTAGTACGGTCATGATCTGAGACTGCCTCAAGAGGGGGTATTCTGGTTCTATTTGTTATCCACATTGTCCACACGGGAAATGATCACTGTTGGGATATCTTTTCAGTACCCTTATATCGAAAATATGGGTCCGAAATGAGTCTCAGTGGTACCATATATGGTGTCTCGCCTATTCGAACGTCAACAAATATCATTGATAGCTTTTTCACACTTGAATCGGCTAAATCGACTCGTAATCGAACGAGATTGTACCAATTTTTCAAAGTAATCCACATTTTTTTGGTGGACACCTTGTGACTCCCTGTGATACACTATAAAGCGTGTTGGAGAAAAGGAATCTACTATATGTTGTGGTTTTTCAATATAGTCCTTCATTTTCGGGTTTCCCTCTCCCGGATGGTTTCCACTCTGTCCCGCTTCCAAAAAAAAGTGCTTTACAAATGCCTGACCGAGTCCTATAATGCCCTACCATTCTCTGCTGGGTCAGGGGGCTTAGCACCACAAGTGAACGGCCTGCGGGGAACGGTGCTTCGGGGTACACTATTTTCAGTGTGTTTTCCAGAGCA
>DTSJ01000240.1 GCA_012965445.1 Candidatus Hydrogenedentota bacterium | reverse complement strand
CAAAACGCCGCATAAATGGGGCCTTCTTATAGTTGTGCCTCGCAAATAATCATCCGCACCGGTATCATTGAAGTTTCGCGATGCAGTCAAAAGTACGATATACTAGGGATGTAAATTGAAATCCATATAAACACCCGATGTTCGAATGCACAAAAGGAGCAATCATCCCTGATTAAACGCAGGAAATCAAGATGTCGAGATTTCCTCCTCAATTACGTATATACTCTATATTCAAAGGGTACAAAGAGTTAGGCTGAGTTTTTGAACCTACGGCGAAACGGGCTTGCAACATTCAGGAAACACGATGAAAATCGTTATGCACAGCTACACCATGCGCGACTTTCCACGCGAAAAAGCCTTCGCGCACGCGTCCGCCTGTGCGTACGACGGAATAGAGCTGCAGCGCGTCCATTTCAAAGAGGACTACCTCGAAGTCGAACTCCCCGAATGCCTGAAACTCAGCGCACAGCACGATCTCCCCATTCACTGTGTCGATTTCACCGGGGACCTGACATCCGATGACTCCAGCGTTCGGGAAGAATCGCTTCGGATCATCGAGAAGAACATCAAGGTCTGCGGAGAACATCAAATCCCGATCATGAACGGATTCACAGGATTCCTGGTTGCCGACCCCGACAACTGGGGTGCGAACGGCTCCGCCATAGCAACCGACACCCATTTCGATCGCGCCGCTGAAGGATTGAAACACCTCGCAACGGTCGCCGCGCAGGCCAAGGTAACTCTTACCCTCGAAATCCACATGAACACGATTCATGACACGGTAGCCGCGACAGCCAGGCTCCTCGATGCCGTCCAGAGCGACCATCTTCTCGCAAACCCCGACCCCGGCAACGCTTTCGCCACCAGTACCGCCGAAAAATCACCAGAAGCCCTCGATCAGTTGGGAGACCGCATAGGCTATTTTCATCTGAAAAATTGCAGGAGCATAGACGGAAAATTCTCATATGACGGTTTCCTAGACGACGGAGACATCGAATTCGCTCCCTTCCTCGAAAAACTGGACGCGCTCGGATACAGGGGCCCAGTCTGCATCGAATACGTTGGTTCCGGCGATGCAGAAGCTTCTGCAAAACTTGACCTCCCCTACCTGCGTTCAATCATGCCTGGAGTCGTCCAATGACCGAGCAGATTTCCGCATCGCTCCAACTCGCAGAGATTATTGAAGAAAAATACGGCCTCGATATCATCACGCCGCCGAAGAATCTGCCGCTCGTCCATCAGCGACGTCACCGCAAACTCATCGTCGACACAGACCAGGGCAAGTTCCTCGTCAAAACATACGACAACACACCTGAGGCAATGGACAATCTCGCATTCCAGCATAGGCTGTCCCATCACCTCGAAGAACACGGACTTCCAGTGGCCCACATCCATCCCACCAAAGAAGAGGGCACCATAGCCCGCGTCGACAACTGGGCGATGGAACTTCAGCGCTTCGTCGAAAGCGAGAATATGGATATTACCCCCAAGGGTCTGGTCGTCTCCGCCAAGGCACTCGGCAAGCTCCATTGGGACTGCCGCGATTTTCCGTGTCCAGAACGCGACACCCGCATGTGGCGGTTCAGCGAGGTGCCGCGCGATCTCTTCTCGAAACTCTACGAGCAGGCTAAACAAAACAGCGATTCATCTCTCATCGATAACCAATGTAACAACATCGCCCTTTTCCTGCGCGAGGCGGGAAACGATCTCAACCTGCAAACACGAATGACCTTCGAAACCGGACTCATCCACGGAGACTGGCACAGCGGCAATCTGCTCTTCAAAGACGAGAAACTCAAAGCAATCATCGATCTCGAATTCGCCGGGGACGGCTGCTATCTCGAAGATCTCTCCTACGCCATATCCAACCTGTGTCTGCGCACTTCTGTCGACCGCGAAAAACTCACAAACCGCACCGATCTCATGATGCACTACTATACTCAGTCTCGCACTCTCGCACCCCAGGAAGAACACGCCCTCTACTACGCCGTCGGTATTAAGCACGTAGTCACAGTTTGCTATCAAATGCTGCAGATGAAAGGGAAAGTCGCCGGTCACGATGCTGTGCAGTGGATGTCTATCCTGGACCAGCAGACTCAGTGGCTTTCAGACCGTGCCGCAAAAATACATTACGGAAACTAGCAGTCTAGCGTACGTATCGAGACCGAACTTTGTCATACGTGAACCAGAACTGCCGCAGGCGATCCAGTGCCTTTTTGTCCAGTTCCAGTTCCGAGTAGGCAGACCGCACATACATCTCCGTCAATATTCGCGCTTCCGCCTTCAATCCTTTTAGCTCCTTCGGAAAACTTTCAATAAATTCGTACGGCGTCTGGTCATCCTGCTTCGCCACGCCCATATCGTAGGCAAGCGCGCACAACGCATCGTAGGCATGCGCCACGTAGCTGCTCACCTGATCTCGGGTAGACGATGCCTCACCCCGCATCTGGCTTGAGAATGCGGAACTTTGTGCAACACCCCTGCGTATATGCAGGAGACGTTTCGGCTTGGGCATCGAAGGCAGGCGCACCACCCGCTGCAGAAAAGCGTCCAGCCCGTTGAAAAACTCGAGGACGAAATTCGGGAAATACTCGCGGTTTCGACCGATTGCCGCAGCTGCCCATCCGACAAGCCGCAGCATGGAAAACAAGATGAATACGCCGAACAACATTAGTACGCCGTTCCCAATTCGATGCAGCGTACCAGACGCCTCAACCGCCTGCGCCATATTCGTCGCCATTCCGCCCTGCAGCTCGAAAGTGGAATCCCGCGACCAGAAATCTCTCTCATGCTCTGCTATGTGAATCATCGGCGGCATGGACGGCATCGGCAGACTAAACGCACCCAGCAGCACCATCGCCACCATCACACCGCCCAACCCGACCCAAAACACCCCAATCATTTTCGGGAAAAATACGTCTCGCGACCGAAAATACTGCCGCAGTCCCCCCAGACTCGTCAGCAGGAGTAGCGTCAACGCCGCGGTTGTGTAGGCTCCCACATATAAATGCCCCCGCAATACAACCCCCCCCCCCCCCA
>DTSJ01000239.1 GCA_012965445.1 Candidatus Hydrogenedentota bacterium | reverse complement strand
AGTGGTCCGACGGGTACCGCCCTCGCTCGTTGTAGAGCCCCGTCTCGCACTTTCTGATTTTTATGGCGCCACGGTAAAAAATCCAGTCGATTCGACGATCTACGTCTTTTGGTGGAGCTTTGAATCCACCGAAAGTGATCTCAGGGCCGACTTGTTTGTCCGCATCAAGCCAGCTGTCGTTGAAGGTTTTTCGAAGTTCCTTCCACGGGTCGCTGGTGCCGCCTCTTGCATTGAAATCTCCCGTAATGATTACTGGAAGATCCCCGGCGAGCGCGTTCACCTGTTCAGCGATGACACGTGAGGCTTCTCTGCGGGCGACAGCGCCGCGGTGATCGAAGTGTGTATTCAGGTAGAAAATATATCGTTTGGATTCGATGTGCCAGAATTTTGCCCATGACGCCATACGAGGCAGCGAGGTGTCCCAGTCCTTCGATCCTGGCATGTCAGGATCGGTCGAGAGCCAAAAGTTGCCCGTAGCCATTGGGGTTAGAACGGTCTTGTTATAGAAGATTTCCATGCGCTCGCCGGTGCCGTCGTTGACTCGGCCGATTCCAAATGAGCGGTAGTTCTCGAGGTTTTCGACGATGTATTGGGCCTGAAATTCGAGGGTCTCCTGGGTACCGATTATGTCGGGAGTGTAGTGTTTAATAGTGTTTACGACGGTTTCTTTTCGGTAGACCCATGAATTGTCTCCATCGTTGGCGGTTCCGTATCGGATGTTGAATGACATGATTTTCAGGTCGATGTCTGCGAAAACGGGTGCTGTAAGCAGGGTAAACAGGGTGAAAAATAGGGTGCGTTTGAGCATGGTTTGACTCCCTCTCGAGTATCTTTGGACTAACTCTTGACTAACTTTTGAGTATCTTTGATACAGGTCTGACTTGTTAATTGAGAGTATACTGGATCTTCTATGGGATGTTAAGCTGATCGAGTGTATAGAGGTCAAGGCGGGGGAGTTCGGGGAGGCGTTTGGATTTGACGGCCTTTCTATATTGGCTGAGCCAGTCCATCGCGTCTTCCTTGCCGAGGGCGTTGGTGAGGGCCTGGACGAATTCGGCAGGATCGCCGGGCATGAGGCAATAGACCTGTTTCTTGATTTTCCAGTCGGCGTCCACGATCCTATGAATCAATTTTGCCGGAGAAACCCGGTTCTGCATGTCGGTACATGCGCTGATTTTAAGCTGAGGGGTGCCTTTGGTCTGTTTCGCGGCGATGAAATCGCCTACGGGTACCAGAGGGATAGACATTGCGTTTCTGCGGTTTGGGTCGTAAGTACGTACGATGATCTCGATCATGCGCCGTTTGGCGGCCTGGGTCTGGGCGGGGGTCATACGGGTCAATCTGGGCGATTTGAGGGCCAGATTGCCGCTGCTTTGGATGTCGAGTTCATGGAAACCGCCTGTCCACATGGTCATGTACGCGTAGATGTCCCTGTCCTGTTCGGCGCGACGATGCCTGTCGGGGAGGAATATGGTCCCGCCCTTCAGTGGTTCCACCACGCATTTCGGCACGCGCTCATGGAGAATACGCATGAGGGAATGCTCCCGTTTCACGATTTCACTGCATTCCTGGTTGTTTTTGGCCACAACGAGTCCGAATGTCGCTTGCTTGCGATTCTCGGACTGCAGTTTCAGGCGGAAGGTGAAGCGGTACTTCGATTCCTGAACCATCTCCGCATCGATGTTTCTGATGGTCATCGAGCCGAGTACCTGCCGGATGCTGGACAGCACAAACTTGTCATTGGTGCGAATCTGTTTCTCCAGCGCGTTCGTCAGTGTTTCGAGCTTGAAGAATCGTTTGTATTCTTTGCCTTCGGAGTCCATGCGCGGCTGGGTGTTCTTGAACTTGATGTACAACACGCTGCCGTCTTTTGTCATAAGATTACTGCGTTTTATACGGCGTTTTGCGACATGCGATCGGCTGCGGGGTCTCGGCTTGGGTTTACGTCTCGGGGGCATACCATAGATTCCTGCGCGTCAGGGGAGTGGACTGATTGTTGTCGAACGAGCGGTATTATACTGGATCGCGACTATTCGATGTAAGTGTGTGCGGCGGTACGCTATGCGATTGCTCTAACCACGTATTCTTGTTTTTAATCGGTAGATGCTGCGATCAATACAAGATCTTCAGCAGGTGTATCTACCTTAACAACTGGTACCATGAACGGGGGCGGACCACTCGAATATATGGTCTATCGCGTGAGTTATGAGTGTGGACGCGATAGTAGAGTGACATTGTTGTTATATACGCATTTAGTTTCCAAGTTGTACGATGGCTCCGTGGTTGATGAGTATGGTGTAGTAGAGCTGACCATTATCCTCAATCAGTTCCATACTGTCCGGTACCGTCCATCCGATTACATTGACTGACGGATACCATCCTTGTTCATCCTCGTTCTCGCTTGTATGGTAATAGTACAGAGACAAGGTCTCGAGGTCTGCATTGATTGCTACGGGAAGATAGACACGTTGCGGTTCGCTGTATACCTGCTGGGGCACTATAACCATAGGCGTATCCAGACCTCCTTGAGGAAGTGCAGGTACATTTGCGGATTCACTACCCTGGGCAGACACAAAGCTGTGTACACCAGAACCTATCACGGAGCCTGTGCTCGAAAGACCTTGAGCAGATACCGTGACCGAGTCCTCAATGTCCGTATCCGGACTCATAATGACCCAGATATCTCCTGCGTCAGAATCAGAGACCGCCTTAATACTATACGTGCCGCTGATGCCGTACCCCACGACACTGCTCTCGTCTATGGGCTCGTCCGAGCGAAGACGAAGAGCAAGAGGACTTCCACCCTCGGAGATACGCAGTCCTTGTATATCTCGTTCGATTGGAATTGCCTTGGCATAGATATACCCGTCACGGATAAGGGCTGTTTCCTCCTCCTCAGTTGGCTGTGTATTTACAAGACTAAGGGAGACTCCTCCTGCAGCGTTTGTATCCACGTCACTCTGGGTCGAATCCGATGAGGTCTCTGTACCGGAGTGTTTAGTCATCAGTCGCTGTGAACCGGCTGAGCCGATGACAGCTGTACCACCGCT
>DTSJ01000238.1 GCA_012965445.1 Candidatus Hydrogenedentota bacterium | reverse complement strand
TTCGCGGACTCGGAGCAGTCCATACCCGAAATTGATCAGATTCTGCAGGATCTGGATTCCAATGACCGTCTCGTTCATAGTTTTCAGGGCAGAGGCATATTCATTCTCGAATCACCAGAGTTCGACGGAAAACGAAAGTTTCGAGGAAACCTGAAATTCCAGCGTCCCGCCAGCCTCTACGTTCAGGGGACCAAACTCGGTGGTGCTATTATCGTATTCAGGATGATATCTCTCGAGCAGCAGTTCCTGATGGAGTTTCCAGGCGACAAAGAACAGAGTTTCTACCAAATCGAGGGCCAGGAGTTCGAGGACATTCCGTTTTCCGTTTCGCCGTCCGATATCGCCAGGGAGATGTTTCTGCCTGAAACCTGGGGGGAAGTAAGAAAACGCAGCATGACGATCATCTCGTTTGACCAAGATACCGGCATACTCGTCGTCGAAATGACCCAGAGGCGACGAATTCATCGCCGATTGGAGCTGCAACAGCTAGACGCTGATGCGCCGCGCTGGGTCATCACGCGCGACATCCGTTTCGATAGCAATGGTGAAATTCTGGCGACTACCACGCTGGAGAATTTTACGCGGGTGGGCGAAACGCTATTTCCCGGAAAAGTCGACGCCTATTTCCCGACCGAGGACACGCGCATGACCTTTACCATGCGTAATATTCGTCTCAATACCGACATCGATCCCTCCACCTTTGATATACTTGCCCGTGCGCGGGAACTGAACCTCCAACGGCGCTCCGCCGATTCACCCGACCCCTAAATCAAGACCCATCAAGAGGACATCCACGCTATGAGCGTCAGTGAATTACCCTGCCTGACCGAGCTGCTGCCTGAGGAGATCGCAGAAACGCTCGGACTCAAACCTTTTCAGGGGCGTCAAGTCTTTCACTGGATTCATCGGAAAAAAGTGTTCGATGTCGACGAAATGACCAGCCTTTCGAAAGGTCTGCGCGCTGAAATCAAGCGAAAATTCCGAGTCAATCGCCTGGAAACCTACCGCGTCTCTCAGTCCGAGGATACCGATACCCGAAAAGCCCTCCTGAAACTCGAAGACGGCGAAACGGTCGAGGCGGTGTGCATTCCGGCAAAAGATCGCGTCACGCTCTGCGTTTCCTCGCAAGTCGGCTGCGCGGTCCAATGCACCTTCTGCGCCACGGGCGATTCCGGGTATGCGCGCAGCCTTGGTCCGGGCGAAATCGTGGAGCAGGTTCTGTATTTTCTCTCGGAAGAGACGGGAGTTATTTCCGAAGACAGAAAACCGAATATCGTTTACATGGGAATGGGGGAGCCCTTCCAGAATTATGATGCCGTTGTGCGCAGTATTCGGCTGCTCATGCACGAAGAGGGACTCAACATCGGCGCGCGTCGTATCACTGTATCCACAGCAGGAGAAGTTCGCGGAATCGATAAGTTTACCGAAGAAGACTGGCAGGTCCGTTTGAGCGTGTCCCTTCACGCGGCGAATGACAAACTCAGAAGCGAGCTGGTTCCACTCAACCGCAGATACAATCTCGAACGTCTGATGGACGCGATAGATCGATACACCGAAAAGACCGGGCGGCAAATTACCTTCGAATGGACCCTCCTGAAAGGCGTGAATGATTCCCTCGAATCTGCCGACGAACTTACCGCGCTAGTCGCCGACATGAAGGCGCACGTAAACCTCATTCCCTGCAACCCCGTCGCCGGACTCGGTTATGAACCTCCAAACACGGGAGTGTGTCGCGCTTTTCTGAATCGTCTGGAGAGTCAGGGCGTCAATGCGACACTGCGCCTGGAACGTGGACAGGACATCGATGCCGCATGCGGTCAGTTACGCCGCCACACCCTACCCGCTGGACTCTAATTGCGGATCAATACCGTATTCTAACTCGATTTTCTCCTGAAGCTCGTTCAGTCTTGTCTGAAGCTCGAGCGACTTCGCGTCGATGCAATCGCGATCTGAGGATTCCGCCGGAGCGACAGCCTCGCCAATCGCATAGACGTAGGTCCCGAAGGGCTTCGGAATACACGTCCGATCCCAGCTCCGCAGCCGTATCGATTTCGTCGCCGCGCCCGCAATCGGCAGTATAGGAAGTCCCGTGCGCTGTGACAGTGCTGCCATCCCCGGTTTTGCCACCCGACGCGGCCCGCGCGGTCCATCAATCGTCAGAGCAATAACCTTGATATTCGGCGCGCGCTTGACCATTTCTGCCAATGCCGCGCGTCCGCCTCTGGATGATGAACCTCGCAGCGTTTCAACCCCGAACCGTTCGATCAACGCTGCTGCGATTGCTCCATCAAAGCTCAAGCTCGTCAACGCATGGACACCCTTCAGGCCAAATCTCGGCAACGTAACCGCGACCGTCTCGTGCCACACCGAAAATAAAAAAGGCTGCCCCTTCTCCTCAAGCTCAGTCCAATGTTCCCTACCTGTTTCGACGATCCGGTTCGTGGCATACAAAGATCGAACCAGACCAGAAGCCACTATCGGAAGTGTTTTTAATAAAAGACGCTTCTTGAATGGAAGATTCGCGACAAAAGAAGCAGTGGAATCCGGATCAGGCACTATGCTTGTTCCATACTCTTCACAATCTGGTAAATCACTCGGGTTCTCGGACACGAAAGTGAAGCCGATACGCCTCGTGCCAGAATCTCGCCGCAGATCGCGTCGATTTCCGTGCGCCGCCCCGCCCGAACGTCCTGCAGCATCGATGAAATATTCGTCGCCGAATCAGAGCATATCTGCTCCGACTTTTCGACCAGGCTGTACTCGAAGCGATATCCTTCGGTAGAGGCTATCTTGGCGGCTTCCACCACCAGATCACGCATAAGCTGACGAGCCTCCTTCGATTCAACCAGTTTGCCGTTTGGAACACCCAATATCGCAGTCAGAGGATTAATACCTGCACTCATCACCGTCTTTTCCCAGATCATTTGCCCGGGCGACATCGTGATCTCAACCTTAAATCCGGCCTTCGTCAATACCTCTTCTGCGAGTTCATGTGCACACGATGTCCAGGCTCCAAACTCCGTGGTACCCGAAGCCGCATGACGAATCTTGCCTTCCTCCAGGAGAGTCGATGCCTCTGTGGTCGTACCCGCGAGCACAGAGGAACTCCCGACGGATTTACACAAGGTCTCTACATTCCCCAATCCGTTCTGCAGTGTCAATACGGGAACATTATTCGGCAGTTTCAGATTGCCCGTCGAATAAGCCTTCGTCAAGATGATAAACAAGTCCTGGTTCGTTGGTGTCGTCGTAGTAAACGAAGGCTTCGCTTTTAGCGTCTCTCCCTCGACTTCGATTGCCAGCCCTGATTTCGCCAGGCGCTTGACACGATCACTCCTGTAATCCACCAATGTTGTGGAAACTCCGGAAAGTTGCAGGCGTGAGGCATACAGTATCCCCATTGCTCCTGGGCCGACGACCGCTACTTTCATACAGGCTCCGTTCCGACGGTGTCTAGTTTCTGTTTACCAAAAAAGGCTTTACCATTTCATACTTTTCGATCAATTCCTGCCTGAACGCGGATGCTTCTGACTTCGTCGCGTAGTGACCAATCAGAAGCAACTGATCATACTCATAGCCTTTGCGCTCTAGTATATCAACCTTGAAAGGCAGTATCCCTTCCAGACGCTTACGTTCCACTGCCGCGCTCGTTTCATCCTTAAAAGCTGCAATCTGTACGGACCATTCGTCCTTGGATGAAGGGACGGGAGGCTTTACGGCGCCTGGCGATGCCAGAGCCTGCACCTCGGGCAGTCGAATATCCGGTTTCGCTAAAGCCTTCTGAGGCGTATTCTCCGGAATCGTCACTCTCTGGCGTTCGTTCGGTTCAAGATCCGTTACTGAGATAGACGCACTTCCAGGCACCTGGGTTGCAGGCTTTACGGGTTTCGTCGTCGACTTCGAAGCAACCACAATGTGTTTCTCTTCAATCACCGGTGCCTCTTTTTTATGCTTGACCTCTGTCGGAGGCGTCGAATCAGAGTTGTCCGATGCAGTTCCCGCGTCTGCAGGAGAAGCAGATTCAATTTCAGGAGCCTCCGACTGAGCGACCTGCTGTTCGGGACTAAGAGACGGGTCGAACTTTCCGATCAGTACGCCCAGCAAAAAACACGCGAGACCGAATACCATCAGAATCGTGATCCCCAGAACCAATTGGCTTGAAGACAGCTCAGCCGTATACTGATTTTTGGGTGAATTAGATTTGCGCGGTTTCTTGGGTGCTGGCATCAGTACTGGTTTCCGTGGCGTCTATAGATTCCGTTTCGGTGTGATCTTCTGTTTCGCCGTCCGTGGCCAATTCTTCGTTCCCTTCTACTTCCGGCAATTCCAATTCTGCCAGACGCTCCATCATAAATTTGCGCGCATCATCGAGCTCGGCATGAGAAAGGTTCGGGTCGTTTACTTCGATCAGCCGATTCCCGATGCGGTCATTGAACAATATCACCGAGGCATCCGTGTCCGGGTCTTTCGTTTCTTTAATCAAACGGAACACCTTCTGACGACGCAGCAGCTGTCCGGCCAGATACGCGATAGCCATCGATTTTCGCGATGTTTCCTCCGCCGCATCATAAAAGATCTGCCGCAACGGTGAAAAAGATTCCGCCGGCTCCTGTTCAGCGACCTGCGGGTCACAATATTGGGCATTCCAGAACGAGTAGGCAGCCTTCACTTGTTCTTCATCCCGGCAGTCTGCGCAATAGTCCGCTCGTACGAACTGTCCCTCTACAACACGAACCAGTGAATGTATTCCCTGCTCATGCGCGAAGTCAGCTCCACATTCCGCGCAGGCATGAGCACTTTTACCGATTTTGATATCCATAAACTGTTACGAGTTCCCCTTGTACGCGTACCTCACCAGGATCCACCTGCACCTGATGCGGCTCTATTATGCATCATTTGGAACCCCCTGCTCCAACCGCGCCGGCAATCGTTTTAATCAAGCCAAACAGCATTCTCCGTGGAGTATCAATCACATTGAAACTTTCACGCAAAAGCTCCCCGGCCCCTGTCACCAAAGTTACACTGGCCGGAGGCAGCTCCGCAAGTTCTCCACGCGGTCCAAAGGTAGGACCGACCACGTTGAAGGTCAATTCAATACTCTGACCCGAAAGCTTGTATCCCTGCAAATTAAGACCTTCCGCCATGCTGGGGATGGACTCGGCCATTTCCGGCGACAGCTTCACCTTGATAATGTAGTTCAGGTCGCCATCGCGAAAATAGTGTCCGCGACCGCGCACGGACAGTCCCTCGGATTCCAGACTCAGATCTGGCGTTTCGACTTTATCGCTGACAAGCTGCACCGAGCTGTGAAGAGTTGTGAATT
Organism: Candidatus Hydrogenedentota bacterium; assembly: GCA_012965445.1. Next base: position 5,622 of record DTSJ01000238.1, on the reverse strand, counting down.
CCAGCCTCGGCGGAAGATTCGCAAGTCCCTCCCCATCGCCACCTAACAATGTGTACAGAAAGTCTGCGCTGAATTGGCCGTCTCGAATCCCGAAATCACCGTTTCCAGTCAATGTGCTCGGATCGTCCTTATCGATCCCATACTGAATTGCACCGTCTGTCGTTCCAGTGAGGATATCTTGAAATCCGAGATGCTCCAGAAAATAATGTATCGGTACCGAGTCCCATTGAACAGTCGTTTTATAGGAGTTCTCGGCCCGTACCGCATGATAGGTTCCGTTCAAGCTGCCCCCGTCAATAGAGACGCTATACTCGTTGAAACCCAACGCCGTTGGCGTAGAATATCCTTCGCCGGAGAATGATTTACCCTTCCACGGAGGAAGTGCCATACGGTCTGTCGAAATTGCGTACTTCCAGTCACGTGGCTTCGGAGGATACGCTTCTGGAGGTTCGAGTGGCACAAACCATGTCGATGTGAACGGTGGAGCGTTTACCGTTTCTCCAGTCAACGTGATCGTACCTCTATAGACATCAGAATTCGAAAGTGACACTTCAATTGCCGCATGTTCAAAATGCATAGGCTCCTTCACATTGTCATCGATCGGCAGCAGATCAGCGCCGTCGACAAATGCGCCGAAGGTCTGCTCAGAATACTCGAAATTCTCCGGATCGCGCTCAAAATTTATATACCCGTACCCGCCCGTACTTCCCGTGATTCTATACGGCAGCGTCACACACGATCCCACCGTCGTGACATCAAGGTAGTTCGATGTCAGATTCGCCTTCATCAGATGGAACGCACTATCGCTCTCGTAATATACGCCATCCAGGCTTAGACTCACTTGAGAAGATGCCAGATCCGCGTCAAAATCGAAACGATAGGATTTATCCGGCACGATATGCCCGTGAATGTACCCGGTTGCACCCACTCCAGGCGGTTTGCTGAACCACCACATGTAATCGATCTGAGTCTGCGATGCCTCAACCTGTGCATCCAGAAAATACTCGTTCCCGCGTTTGCGTCCCTCAGCCTTAACATTCAATGCCCCCGCCAAAGTAATATTCTTGACCGAGTCGTGATAAGACGTATCCTCAAGCCCCTGCACCGTTCCGTTCAATGTCATCGTAGCATCTTCACTTTCCAGATCGTAGAAAAACGACCCCACAAAAGCGTTCTCCGTAATCACCGCATTGAGCGGGTTCAGCGTAATCGCGTTGTCTGCCAGTACAAGCGTCCCTGTGATCCCGCTCGCACTAAGATTTGACTGCTCATGCACAATCGTTCCATCCAGAATGTCGATGGAACCGGTCGCCTCTCCTGCAAGCGCATCCCAAGTCCCGGTGATCGCACCCAGCGTCAGCTCAATCGGCGGATACTGATCATTGTTCGGAGTATAAACTAGTTTCCCGCCTTTCGCGCTCGCTTCACTCTTGATGATTGGGTTGTCGGAAGTGCCCTGCAACGTAATCACCAGTTGCTGCTGCGGCTCTATGTCAAAATCGAGGGTCCCATAGTTGTCCAGCTGGTCATCCAGTATCGATTCGATGATATCCTCCGTCGGCAATTGAGTGCACAGCAGTTGAAGGTCGAACAGAGGATAGTTCTGCGGGAAATAAATCGAGCCGTCAATCGATCCTGTAATCTGTTCAGACTCAACGTTCGCATGCGTGATATCCAGTTCCTGCACCACCGTGTTATAGCTCGCGAAAATGGCAAGTTCACCCGTCGTCTGGTCAATGAAGTCAGGCTGATCCCGAACCAGCAGGTTCTCAAACGGTGTTCGGAGGTTCAAGATGATCAGATTGTCAGGGCCTCCGTAAATTCGGACTGTCGGGCTGATTTCCCCGGTCAATACAAGAGGTGAATCCGACGGGAAAATAATCTGCGCATCTTCCGCCGTCAACAGCGATTGCTCGATACGGACGCTGAAGTCATCCATCCGCTCGTAGCTGGCCTTGAGTGCCAACCGCTTTCGCGGATCGTTCGAAAGTATGCCGTTCACTATCGTCGTCAGCTGTCTGGAGCCGGATTGCCGGGAAATACTGAATTCGATATCGCTCAGTACCGCGCTCGATTCCTGAACGATATTCCGCACCGTTATCGTTCCGTTTTTCCCTTCAATGCGAAACGGTGTCGTGGAAGTCGAGGGACTCACCTCTGAATCCAACTCCAGCGTTGGATCTCCTTCCGAATACCAGTCCGCATCAAGAGGGCGTACAATCTCAATCGTCGCGTCATCCAGCGTCAAACGGTCCAGCGCGAATTGCCCTCGGGCAAGGTTCCCAAAATTGATCCCCAGGTTCGCCTCCGGTACCGTCATCGTCAATGACGGGCCATGCTCAAAAGGAAGAACCACCGTCAGGTCACGAATCCGAAGACCGCGAATCCCGTTGACGGATACCGGACCGATTTCCAGGTTCGCCCCCAGTCGCGCCTCAAGCTCCCGCTCCAGGTCATTCTTGAAGTTATCAAGCTGATACGTCAGGAATAATGCACCCGTCGCAAACAATACCGTCAGAAACAGCAAAAAGAGGAACCCCAAACGGGCTCCCCTCGAAAAATGAATGTCAGTATGCACGGTTTTTTTTGGCGCTTCAGGTGGCGTTGGATTGCTCCCTCGGCTCTTCATCATCTTCATTTGTTTCGGTATTGAGCCAGTTCACCCCTTTATCAACAAGGATTTTTTCCCGTAACGCACTGCAAACATCTGGATTGTCCCGCAGAAACTGCCGGGTGTTCTCACGACCCTGACCAAGGTTCTCCCCGTCCATCGAGAACCATGCGCCGCTCTTCTGAATCAGCTTCGATTCCAGAGCCATATCCAAAATGTCCCCCTCATACGAAATACCCTCGTCCCATAAAATATCGAATTCAGTCTGTTTAAAAGGCGGCGCGATTTTATTCTTCACAACTTTGACCCGTACACGACTTCCCACCACTTCATCGCGCTCCTTAATCTGGGCTATCCGTCGCACATCCAGTCGCACACTCGAATAAAACTTCAGTGCGCGCCCACCCGTCGTCGTCTCAGGACTGCCAAACATCACCCCGATCTTGTCGCGAATCTGGTTGATGAAAATCACCGTCGTCTTCGAGCGGCTGATCGATGCCGTCAACTTGCGCAGCGCCTGCGACATCAAGCGCGCGGTAAGTCCCATGTGCGAATCGCCCATGTCACCCTCAACTTCAGCACGAGGCACCAGCGCCGCCACCGAATCGATCACGATGACATCCACCGCATTACTACGCACCAGCGTCTCGCAAATTTCCAGCGCCTGCTCAGCCGTGTCCGGCTGCGACACCAGCAGGTTATCAATATCAACACCAATCTTCGTAGCAAAAGTCGGGTCCAGCGCATGTTCCGCATCAATGAAGCATGCAATCCCGCCATTCTTCTGCGCATTCGCAACCGTATGCAGTGCCAGCGTCGTCTTGCCCGAAGCCTCGGGCCCAAATATCTCCACCACACGCCCGCGGGGCAATCCGCCAATCCCTATCTTGATATCCAGCGAGAGGCTTCCCGTCGAAATGGCCGGAATCTGATTTACAAAGCTGTCATCCCCCAGACGTACCAGCGTTCCCCGCCCAAACTGCTTCTCCAACTGCCCCACCGCCACGTCCAGCGCTTTGGTCTTAAGTTCCGTTACATTCGTATTCTTGATAGCCATTTCCATTCTCCTAAAATTACTGAACAAATATTCACCTGGGCCAAACTATGCCATAATCCGTCTACCCTGTCAAGCATATCTTTTATTCAGTAATTTCGACTATTTCCCCGTTTCCACCCATTGTATACCCTCCGACACCCGATTTCCACGATTTTTGATACTATAATCCTGTTTCTAGAAAGGGAGTTAGATGCTGTCAACCATACTCATACTCGCCACCCTCACAGCCGAACCCATCCACCAGCAATCCCCCTCCGAAATAACAGACTACCTGTACCTCCTGAACGCCAAAGGCGATACCTTCGAGCAGCGCGTCCGGAAAGTAACGCAAGACTCCCTCGGCACGGAATACAACGACGGCCCGCTTGGCGAAGGAGTGGGAGGGAAGTACGACCCCGATCCCATCATCGATCTCACCCGCGTCGACTGCGTAACCTTCGTAGAACAAACCGTCGCCCTCAGCATGACCCCCAACTACGATGAAATGGTTGAATTCCTCCAAACCATTCGCTACAAAGATGGCAAAATCGACTATGAACACCGCAACCATTTCATGATCACCGACTGGCTCCCCAACAACCCCTACTGCCAGGATGTTTCCAGCCAGCTCGGCGTAGAAACCCAAACCGTCAAGCGCACCATCTCCCGCAAAGACTTCTTCCAACTCGTAAAAGCCCCGACCATAGGCCAATCAACACCCGACCAAACCATCTCCCTAAATATCATCTCAGTAAAAGACACCGCCCACGCCGAAAAAAATCTCCCCGACACCGCCCTCATCATCTTCATAGGAAAAATAGACTGGCTGTTCTCGCTCCACACGGGCCTCTACATCCGCGACGAAAACGGGAGAGGCCAGCTCATCCACGCCAGCTCAAAATCCGGCAAAGTCGTCTCCATGAACCTCACCGATTATACCGAGTCTCAAAAAACGAGATACCTCGGCTTCACCGCCTACAAAATCACCGAACCACCCATGTAATATTCGGTTAATCAACTCCATCCCTGACGTCAGCAATCATTCGATACAGCCGTAACGCTCCCCCCTCTCATCCCAACCGTCAGCCCCAATTCACCTCCATCTATTGCCCCAAATTAAGGGTTGACAAGCGGGGAAGACAACTGTAGGACGAGGAGGTTCACATGGGCAGCAAACAATTATCACCGACCGAATGGGACATCATGCGTGTCTTGTGGGACGCAGAAAAGGCCACGGTCAACGAAATGGCTGTGCATCTCGCAGACTCAAAGTCGTGGCATCCTAAAACCATTCGCACCATGCTGAGTCGCCTCGAGAAAAAGGGCATAATTAAGCGCAATTCCGAGGACAGTGTATATACTTACACGCCTCTTATTGCCAAAGAAGAATGTGTTGGGCAGGCCAGCGATCAATTCATCAACCGTGTGTTCGACGGAGCGCTCGCACCGATGGCCGCTCACTTCGTTCAGCAACGCTCCCTGACCCCCGATGAAAGAGCTGAACTAAAACGAATCCTTGACGAGGAGACGTCAGATGAATAGTCTTGTCGATCTCATCGACAGCTCCGTGCTCACTGCAGTCACAATGCTGTCAATCAAAGGCAGCGTCATAATTGCGCTCGTCCTTTTCATTCAACGACTCGGTCGAAATGTTCTGCCGGCGCAGGCGCGCTACTGGCTTTGGATACCTGCGCTCCTGTGTTTACTCTTACCTTTCAGTTTCGCCACAACGTGGAGTCCCTTCGCGAGCTTGGCAGACCCGACCCCCTCCACCTGCCATCGATCTGTCGCTCATGCAGACCTCCTCCGTCGAACTGGCCCCACAGCCTCGAGGAATAACACTCACCGACTTCTGGATGTTCGGTATCCTCGCATTCGGTCTTGTAATCCTCGGCAACCTCATTCGATTCAAACAGATACAATTCAATAGCCGCCCAGCCGACGACTCCGCACAGAAAATACTGCTGCAATGCAA
>DTSJ01000237.1 GCA_012965445.1 Candidatus Hydrogenedentota bacterium | reverse complement strand
GCGATTGTGAAATCCATGTCGTCTGGAATTTTCGTGACACCTCCTGCGGGACAAACGACTTTTTCGGCCATGCCTCCAGTGCCGATCATGGCCATGACGCGGTCGCCTTCGGCGAAATCGGTAACGCCTTCGCCTACTGCTGAAATAACACCTGCGACTTCAGATGCGGGTGTGAAGGGGAAGGGTGGTTGAAACTGATATTTGCCTTGAATCTGGAGGGTGTCCGGGAAGTTAAGACCGGTTGCGTAAATATCGATGAGGACTTCTCCGGCACCGGCTTGGGGATCGTCGATTTCATTTAGTTCCAGATTTTCCGGGGGGCCGTAGGATGTGCATTGTACTGCTTTCATATTGATTTCCTTCTCCGGTTATCACTTGGGGTTGCTATAATTTTTCCACTTGACTCCACGCGAGTTCGGCTTGATCGCGACACTGGTGTTCGCGTTCTCTCCATGTTTCCGAACTCGCGTTGCCGTCGAGACCGCGCTTGTAGACTCCCTGAACGATTGCGGCGCTTCTGAACAGGTTGTAAATGATGTAGAAGGGCCAGTTTTCGATGGGTTCGCGGTTTGCGAAGCGGCAGTACATGTCTACAAGTTCGTGTTCTGTGTACAGGCCTGTTTCCTCGACATCCACTGCGTTTTCTCCGTAGTACATTGAGCAGTTGTAACCGAGATCACCGAGGGGATGCCCGGATGTTGCGAGTTCCCAGTCCAGCACGGCCATTACGCGGGGTTCGGTTGGATGCACGATCATATTACCTACGCGGAAGTCGCCGTGAACGATGGTGGTCTCGTCGGACTGGGGTATGTTGGCGGGAAACCATTCGATCAAGGCGTCCATTTCGTCGATCGTCTCGGTCTCTGAAAGTTTGTATTGCTTTGACCAGCGAGAGATTTGGCGTTCGTAATAGTTGCCGGGGCGTCCGAAATCGCCGAGGCCGACTGATTCGCGGTTTACGCAGTGGAGCGCTGCGAGTACCTGCATGAGATGATCGTATAGCGGCTTTCGATCTTCGCGTGCGACGTTTGGCAGTCTAGGATCTACGATGACGCGTCCCTCAACGTGCTGCATTACATAGAAATCCTGTCCGATTACGGAGGCGTCTTCGCAGAGGCAATACATCTTCGGCACGGGAACGTCGGTATCGCGCAGGGCGTGCATGACGCGGTACTCGCGATCAATTTGGTGTGCGGACTTCAGGAGCTCACCGGGTGGCTTCTTGCGCAGTACATATTGGCGATCTGCTGTATCCAGACAATAGGTGGGGTTGGATTGACCGCCTTCGAACTGGCGCAGGTGCATGGAGTCGAAATCATCGTCAATATGGTCGTTCAGATAGTAGGCAAGGGCTGCTTCGTCGAAGCGGTGTGCTTCGCGTACTTCGGTTAACTCCGGGATATCTATCTGTTGCGAATCCGACATATATTGGCTGGCCTTGAAGAAGTGTTGATCGAGTGTCATCGTCAAAGGGAGTACTATACAAAATTTGATGTCTATATGGAAGCGGGTGGGCTGAGGGTGGCGATGAGGGATTGTTCTGTTTTGGGATTTCAGGAGAGTTCTGGAATAGACGAAAAAAGACCCGGAAGCGTTTTATTGCTCCCGGGTCAGCCCCTACTCCCAGACGGGACACTTGAGACCTTCTCCTTCCCCAAGTAACGACTGCTATTTTCTCGGTGTTAAAACCCAGCTTGTTTTGTATCTGATACCGCGGCCGAATCCTTCTATGGGCGTATGGCGGGTCGTTTCTACCTGGCAGCCTTTTACGTGGGTAAACCACCATCGTTGTATCGCTGAATGCATAATCATTTTCATGCCCTCCTGCAGGTTGCTTCCTTGCGGTCTTGCGCAGCTTCGACTTGATATCCGTATGCGGTCGATTGGTCTTTCCTGCGCATCTGTAGAATAAGACGGGGATGGGCGGAGGGTGTTTACAACTATTTTCAAAAAAAGCCCCCTGCGGCGAAATACGCTGCAAGGGGCTTTGATGATGCTGTTGTTGGAACCGGAGGGTTATTTTTCGTCACTGCCTTCGGCGGTGACTTTACCGGTGTTGAGCATTGCGAAAATCTTTGATACATCGTCTTTCACTTTGTCTTCGCATCCTGCGCAGCAGAGCTTGACGAGACGATTTCCAACGACGATGTTCAGCGCATTAGCGTTGAGCGTTTCGCCCGAAATTGGACATTGCGTGAGGTTGTAGGTCTTTGTCTGGGCGGCGATTACTGCTTTGTCGAGTTTTGCGATAAAGGCAACGGGATCAGCCGTCAGTTTGTCTTTGCATCCTGCGCAACACAGCCGGACGTGGCGGTTATTCACGACCATTTCAATGGGATCGCCCATGGAACCGAGTTTGCCGCCGCCTACGACGCAGGTTTGAACTGGATAAAAGTCTTTTTGCTGTGCAATGACGAGCTTGTCGATTTTTGCGATGAAGCCGGCGGGATCGGCTTCGAACTGGGGTTTACATCCTGCGCAGCAGAATTTCACTTCGCGGCCATCCAGAATCATCACGACCGGGTCGCCTTTTGAGTCGAGTTTTGCACCTGAGACGGGGCAGACATCGAGGGTAAAGGGATCGCCGACACGTTCTTCGGCCTGACTCGCCGGGGCAAGAACCATCATAAGTACGGCGGCCACTGCCGCGATCAAACTCACTTTTGTTTTTCCGAACATGAACTCTCTCCTTGCTATGGTAATTACACTTTTGTGTTAGTATTCAAGTATTAAACACCTTGATTAAGCTTCACTATTCCATGCCTGCGTTGAATTTGTCAATTAATCTCTCAATCGGGCCGTTTGGGACTGTTTTGCTGAGCCCATAATGCTGTGGCTACACCTGAGGCGATTACGATGGAGGACATGATGAGTCCTGCGACGGGGACTCCGCCTGACTTGCTCATGACGGTGTAGGCGAACAGCATGAGTAGAGACATGATTCCGAGACCGGCTAAGGCCACGCCTATGCGGAGGGCGTACCAAGCGGTTTGTGCGGAGTCGGTGTTTTTTAGGTCTCGACCGAGGCGTGCGACTTCGGCGATGGCTTCTTCCTCGGTCATTTTTCCCTGTTCGTCGGGCATTGCTTGTTCTCTTTTATCATGCTCGTGCCGGTTTATTGGACTGAGATCTGGTCACGCATTCCCTCGAAGCGTTTCTCGGCAATTCCACGTACATTCACGATGTCTTCGACTTTGCGAAAGGGCTGTTTCGTGCGATGGGCGATGATCGCCCTTGCGTAGGCCTCGCCGATTCCGGGTAGCGTTTCGAGTTGGGCCTGGGTGGCAGTATTGATGTTTATGAGGGGAGATGTTGCATTGCTGTCGATTATGCTTGATGTGGATACTGCGCCGCCGAGCAGATAGCTGCCATGATTTTTTGCGAGGGATGCTGCGATGTTGGATTCCTTGTGGCGGGGGACGTACAGCGTGGTTCCGTCGACCAATTGCGCTGCGAGGTTAATTTGTGTTGTATCGGCGCCGGGATCTTCGCCGCCTGCTGATTCGAGTGCGTGTGCGACGCGGCCCGTTTTGTCGAATCGGTAGACACCGGGAAACTGGACGCTTCCCTGTACGGAAACGATGACGGGGAGTGGCTCTAGGGGGTCGTCAGCGATCAGGGATTCGGTTTCCGGCGCGGGACGCTTTGGTTCCTCGGGGAAGGGTACGACGGATTCTGATGCATTTATGAAATACATTACGCCTGATCCTGCGATGATCGCGCAACCGACGAAGAGCAACACCAACTGTTCGCGTCGCATAATAAATCGACTTAACATATCTTCCCAAGCCCCAGATATCGATTTGAAAACCTATTATAGGCATCGCTAAACGGATTGTGCAAACGGATACCTTGCCGCTTATGACCTGGGGCGAATTCGGGCAGGCATGGGATCGGTTTAGTGGTCGTGTCCGTCGTGACCGTCGTCTACGGGGGCCGGGTCTAGCTGTGGTGCCTGGAAACTGACGACTTCTTCACCTTCGGTTGACTTGAAGGACTCCAGGGATGGGAGCAGTTTTCCAAAGAGTTCTTGGTCTATTGTGTATGTGGATATACTTCCGTTCAGGGACACGGAGTAGGTTTCTTCTTCGGCTTTTGCGATGTCGAGCTTCCACTCGCTGCCTTCGTCTGATTTTATGAGCAGGCTGCCGACTGTTTCGGCGGGGGCTGTCGGGGCATCGAGTAATACGTCATCGGCCTCGGCCTCGGAAATTGAAGTCAAGAGTGCGTCGATGGCGGTCTGCTTCGGCTCGAAGAAATCGTCTTCGGTTGTGGCTTCCCAATCGATATCGCCGAGGTCGAAGACGACGATTGAATCGCCTTGCGTCATTTCGACATGCACGATTTCGTCGTCGTCATCTACTGGTACGAGGTGGAGTTCGAACAATTCTTTGGAGGACAGGAAAATATTTTTGAAATCGGCGTGGCTCATCACGAGTGTGTCGGCGGCATCTTCGAGCTGCGCGTAGCGCCCCATGATGTGTTCGGATTCTGCACCGAGAGTAATGCGATGTGTTTTGTCGGCGGTGGCAAAGGAAACGCTGTGCTGCGAATCGGCGAATCCTCCGTCGGTCGCAGCATCGGCGTAGTCTGCGGCCTGCCATGAAGAAATAACGCGCTCCATTGTAGCGAGGGCTGTGTGATCGACGGGGAGATCGGAGGTCGGGGACACCACTTTCCAGTGGTCGCCGTCTTTAACTATGGTTACTGTACCATCCGGGGAGGTGTAACCCATGGTGGTCATCGAATCTTCTTCGAGCAAGAGTCCGGGCAGATCGTAGTAGGCGCCGCCAGCCGCGAAAAGCGCCTCAAACTTGCTCAGTTCGATAGAGTAGAGCGTTTCGTCGTTGTTGTCGATGCGCTTGACGTATGCCGGCCCGTTAAGAGACGGGTGGGAAATTTCCAGATCGATTAATTCTCCGTTCTCTCGGTGCATGGTAAGGTGATAATTGGGGTTGTCAGTACCCCATATTGTTTCTTTCTCAGGGCTTATGGCGGTCATTGCTGTTAAGTTGGATACGTATCGTTCCAGATCGCGGAACGGGGTTTGATGGAGATCACCTTTGAATCCGCCCTGAGTAACAACCCATTCTTTTTCGGCTTCGGTGATTTCGATGGATGTATCGGGCTCTTCTGAATCGGATGATTCGGATTCTTCTTTCGGGATATCGCGTTTTTCGGCCACCATGATTTTGTCTGTCATGGTCAATTCCATTTTTGTGAAGTCGTCGCCTTTTATACCAACGATCTGTTTATCGAGCCAGGGGAGGCTCTTTGGAGGATCGTCGTAGTCGAGACTATAGAGAAAGGCATCGCGTCGAATATTTTTGTTGACGATGTAGACGTTATCCGAACCGGAGGCGCGCATGAACATATCTCCGTAGTTGGGGGATTTTCCGGTTAATACGTGAAATACTTCCTGTCTGTCTCCGGTGAAACCGATGGTATGAAAGGCGCGTTCATCAGTCAGATCGTAGTCGGCGAGTGCATCATCGGTTACTTTGGCGCGGAATTCACCTTGCAGGCTTGCGACGGCGTCGAGCATTTGCTGGGCGCGGCCTTTGACTGCCCGCGCGTCGAAGAGTGACGCGACCTTCCACTGTTCATCGACCAGTGTTAATACGACCCGTTCACCGCTCTTGACGCCTGCGTAAATTTCGAGACGATCAACGGTCGAGATGTCGGCATCTTCGGGGATCAGAGGAGTCAATTCGGCCTGCTCCACGATGGACACTTGTGTATCTTGTGAGCGTTTTGCGACGATGATCACGGCTAATACCGCGAAAACGATGACTAAGGATATTATCGCCTTAGGTTTCATTATAGGCCTCCGTTTATCTGTTCTTGCAGCATACGCCGCGAGTTAATCTTGTGACTGGTTCATGTATGACAGAGTGTAGGCATTTCGGGAACGGCGACGCAGGAGTGTGGTGACGACTCCGATAATCGCGATCACAGTGCTCGCGAATCCATAGTTGACCGCTTTCCAGAAGCTGCGGGTTTTCGCATCGGGCATGTCGATAAGACGATCGACAGGTTTTCTGCCGCGTACGTTGACGAGGTCGTCGCCGAGAGTAACTGCATCGACGCTATTCAAAAACAGGTCAAGATTGCCTGTTTGAAGGAAGTTCTTTCGAAACATCTGTGAGCATCCCAACAAAACCAGCTTGCCGGGCGCTGCCTGGATTTCAGCCGGCTCGTCGGTCTCGGGGGTGGGCTGAACGGGGGGCATACCCGGTTTCGAAGCAGGTACGGGCCACGCGGGGCGTTCCAGATCTGCGAAGACATCGGGGAATTGGCCCTGAATCAGCGCCATCAGCGGATAGGGGCCTTCGGGGACTTCGGGTTGCAGGAACGTGTCATTGCTCAAGAATTCTTTAGAACGCTTCCACGAATTTTCGCTGGTAGTGATAAGCGTTTTGAAATCCAGGTTGAGTTCTTTCAGTTTCGCGTCGTCCAAATTCAATGCGGTTCCCCATAGATAAAAGATGGCGGAGAGACGGCTTGTGATGGAGGTGTCGGTATCCATCGTTGCATTGTTGATGAGCATGTGCATGGGAGAATCGATCGGCTGACTCATACGGAGCAGTCCGGCCAGCGAACCGCCGCCGCCAGCCTGGACATTCAGCGGAATATTATTCGCGTCCATCAGGATATCTTCGTCAACGCCGAGGCCGTAGTTTTCCAGCAGGGTGTTCATATCGGGTTTTTCCTCGCGCAGATCGATCTGGAATCCACGTGACGAGGGTGTGTAATTCCACTCGTAGTTTTGTATCGCGAGGACGACGGATTTTCCGCTGTGGAGCGCGCGACTGATCTCCCAACGCTGACGTTCGTTAAAGGCGCGGGGGTTGATGATCACGAGGGTATCATACTCATCCGGCAACGGACTTTCCTGGGTCAGTTCGACGCGTTCGACCTCGTATTTTTCAAAATCGAGTACCTGCTCAAGAACTTCGTAGGGATCCTCTGATTCCGGTATTGGTTGACCCATTTGCTCATACATCCGGCGTAAATCCTGCGGTATCGTTATAGCCTGCTTGGGAGCCACAAGCGCGACGATTGGTTTTTCATCGCGGGTCATTTTGAAGATCATGCTGACAAGTTTATATTCGAGTTGTTCGAGTGTTTGCGGGAGGATCTCGGGGATGATCTCCTCCTTGCTGTCTTTGTATGCGACACCGATGCTGGAGTATACGAGCTTGTTCATGATCTGGTCGTCGCTCATGGCCTGTACAGTGAAGGGCTGTACGCCTTTGTCCAGCATACGTTTTTCGAGGGCTTCTTCTTCGCCTAGATCCTCTTCTTCCTCTTCCCCATCAGCCTGGTTATTGATGACGGTGAGCGCTTCGGATGCGATGAGGTTAATCACAGAGAATTCGATGTTTCCTTTTGAAGCGACACTCAGCTCCTTTAACTTGTCCGAAATGTCTTGCTCCAGGTTGCTCATTTGGGTTGGCATGTCCGCCTTGGGTGAGATATAGAGTTTAATTTGGACCGGGGTATCGATTTCGCTGAGAATGTTCTTGGATGCATCTGAAATCGTGAATATCTTGTCTTCTGTGACATCGAATCGACCGAGGCTGGTATCGCCGATGATCCAGTTTCCCATGAGGCCAATCGCTATCATAATAGCAGCGGTTCCGGCGAAGACCAGTTTTGCTCCGGCACGGGAGCGTCCATCGATGTAGAGGATATTGAGGAACAGCAGAATGGCGGTCCATGCGATGAAGTAGGTTATGTCCGCGACTTCGATTACGCCGCGAATGAATGCAGTGAAGTGACTGGACAGTCCGACGACGTCGTTCAGTAGGGTTCCGAGACCGGGTATGAAGTCGTCGATTTTTGCGGCGATGAATCCTGTGCCGAGCATGTATATGACGAAACAGGCGAGCAGTGTCACGATGAAGGAAAGGATCTGGTCCTTGAAGAATCCGGAAATGAAGATTCCGAGTGCGAGAAAATATCCTCCCAACAGCAATGCCCCGAGATAGGAGGAAACTATAGTGCCCTGGTCGGGGTTACCGAGTTTAATGAGCATGACCGGGATGGTGGCGGTGGCGGCGAGTGTCATGGCGAAGAATATGTAGCTTGCGAGGAATTTACCGAGGACGAGTTCGCGGGCCTTCATGGGAAAGGTGAGGAGCATTTCCCAGGTGTTTTCGCTGCGTTCCTGCGCCCATATCCGCATGGTGACGGCTGGAACAAAGATACACAGCATGAGCGGGAAATTCCCGAAGTAAGGGCGGACATCTGCGACGGGGAAGACGAAAAACGAGGCAGTGAAAAGCCCAACGCTGATGCCAACGAATACCATCATAAAGATGTATCCGATGGGTGAGGTAAAATATGCGCTGAGTTCGCGCCTTGCGATTGTCAGTATGTTTCTCATTATTCTACTCCCCCCTTTCCGGCTTTTTCGGTGAGGGTGAGGAAGGTTTCTTCGAGGGTTAAGGGTTCATTCGCCAATTCTTTCAACTCCCAGTTGTTGCTTCGTGCGGTGTCACTCACGGCTTTCCACAATTCCGAATCCGGTGAACCCAGCACGCTGAAGGTGGTATAGCCGTTCGTTTCATCGAGTGTGACGACTTTGCTTGCGCCTGGGACTGCGGACAGGCCGCGTTCGATTTCTTTCGCGTCACCTTTCACTGCGATACGGACGCGGTCATGGTCGGTGGCCTGCTTTTTCAATTCCGCAACGGTTCCGTTAGCAATAAGATCTCCACGGCTGATGATGACGACTCTGTCTGCGGAGGCTTCGACTTCCTGGAGGATGTGGGTGGACAGTAGGACTGTTTTTCCTTTCGCGAGACTGCGAATTAGCTCGCGAATTTCGAGAATTTGATGCGGGTCGAGGCCGGAGGTCGGCTCGTCGAGAATTATTACGCCGGGATTGTGGATGAGTGCCTGGGCCAGTCCTGTGCGTTGTCTGTAGCCTTTGGAGAGTTCGCGGACCACTTTTCGGTACATGGGTTTGAGTGCGCATTCTTCAAGAACCATATCGGTGCGCTCTTTGAGCTTTGCCCCGCGCAGTCCGCGGGACTCGCCAACGAATTTTAGGTAGCCGCGGACTTCCATGTCCATATAGAGGGGAAGGTTTTCCGGGAGGTAGCCGATATTCGCGCGTGCCTCTAACGGATTTTCCTTCACATCGAAGCCGGCGACCTGCGCAGTACCCTGGGTCGGGTACAGATAGGTCGTTAAAATTTTCATCGTAGTCGATTTACCGGCGCCGTTTGGCCCGAGCAAGGCCACGATTTCGCCGTCACCGACAGTAAACGATACATTGTTAAGCGCCTTTACAGGGCCATAGTGCATCGTCAATCCTTCTGCTTTAATCATCGTTCAACACTCTCCTGCGTGCTTATACTATTAAGTGGCGCGCGATCACGCGATCATTTCTCATACTAGAGCAAATACCGTGCCGTCTGGGTGCAGCACGGAAATCGAGGATGATAACAATTTGTCCTGCTGTATTCAATGATTTGCTTATGCACATCGATCCGGGGTCAGGCATATTTGGAACCCCAAAATGGGGGAAATTCCCCAGTTCAGACGGATATACTCGATTTACCGGAGAGTTTCTTGACCAGTTTCCCGACCTGGGTGCGGTTTTCGGCCTCCCACCATGAATTTAGAGTGTTTCCGAAGGCTTCTTCGAGCGTGAAGGCGCGGAGCTTTTCAAGCAAGGGTCTGTTAATGCTGTGTTTTGCTCGTTTCCAGGGTTCGCGCGGCATATCCATCCACTTTTTGAGCTTGGTCTCTGCCCAGAGCATCAGTTCTTCTTCTTTGCATGCTTCGTCAATGAGTCCGAAGTCCTGGGCATCTCCAGCATTGAGCAGCAGACCGTTGAAGAGCATCTGAGAGGCCTTGTGATTGCCGACGGCGAAGCGTGCGATCTCGATGATCGGCTCTGGGACGACGACGCCGACAGATACTTCGTTGAGTCCGATTTTTCCTTTTCCGTAGGCCATGATCCGGTGATCGCAGCACAGCGCGAAGACGCATCCGCCTGCCGGGGCATGGCCGTTTATTGCGGCGATGAGGGGTTTGGGAAACGCGACGAGTTCCGAGAGCATGCGGCCGAATGATTCCCAGAACTGAATCATTTTATCCTCGTCATAGTCGTAGAGCTCGACGACGTCAAGCCCTGCGCTGAAGATTGATCCTTTGCTGGTCAAAATGACCCCATCGACCGTGTTCGATTCGGCCAGTTTCAAGAATGTATCGCGAACGTTGTTTACCATATCCATGTTGATGGCGTTGGCTTTGGGCCGATTAAATCGTACGACGGCGACGTGTTCTTTAAATTCGATTTCGATGGTGTTCATATTATCCTCACTTGCTTTATGATTTCATATAGTTGATTACGTTTTGTTCCAGGGTGCGATGAAAGGCGAGGTTCTCATCGCGGTCGGTCGTTACTTCAATGATCGTCGACGAGGCGGCGTCCAATGCCGTTTCGTATTCCTGTCGAAAATCGGTCATTGTCGAGGGGTGCGTATAGTTTATGTCGAACATGTTCGCCGCAAACTGGAAATCGCACTCGTGGGGCGTGCCGAAAAATTCTTCGACGAGTTCCCCGTGCTCTGAGACCGGCAGAAATGAGAAAATTCCGCCTCCGCCGTTATTGATGACTACCAGCACGACTTTATTCGTTCGTAATAGTGCCAGGGAATTCAGATCGTGCAATGTCGCGAGATCGCCGAGTACGGCGGTTGCGCCTTCCCCGGCGACACCTGCTGCGGTGGCGATGTTCCCGTCGATACCGCTTGCTCCGCGATTCGCGTATACCCATGTGGCGCTGGAGGCGGAGGCTCCGTACATGTCTGCGTCGCGTATGGGCATGCTGTTTCCAAGGAAGAGTGGGCCGAGTTTGCCTGCGCGTTCGGTCACGAAACGCATGACACCTGGTTCGGTCACGGTTTCGTCTGAAAATTTTTCAGCAAAAAAGGTGTCG
>DTSJ01000236.1 GCA_012965445.1 Candidatus Hydrogenedentota bacterium | reverse complement strand
GTCATGATGTAGGGAGTCTCGTGATTGTCGACGAGAGCGATCCGAGTTGCTGGGAGGACGCGGTG
This sequence comes from Candidatus Hydrogenedentota bacterium, assembly GCA_012965445.1. Next base: position 10,924 of record DTSJ01000236.1, on the reverse strand, counting down.
GCTTGTATTCCACTCATCTCGTTTTCTATAATCTAGAAACGGAGCGACACGCATGTTTACAAAACTTACAGTTGAGATTGACGCGACACCGGAGACGGTGTTTCGCTGGGTCGTGGATCCGGAGCGCGTGGTTCTATGGTTGAATCACCTTTCGAAATTTGAGATTTTGAACGATTCAGAACCGAAGGTTGGCGCGAAGTTTAGACAAGCTTGGGATGACGAAGGTGATAACAGCGAGATCTTGGGATCCATTACTAAGTATATTCAAGACGAACGATACTGCATTCATCTGGATGGAAAGGGGTTTCAGGTCGATGTAGAGTATCGGTTCAAAGACATTGACGGACGTACGCGCTTAACCCAGAAAACTAACTTCGATTACAAAGGTATTATGAAAATGATTGAAAAAGTGGTCGGTGGCAAGATACGGCGTTCATACGAAGACGAGGCCAAGCGCAATCTGGCAAAACTGATAGATCTTTGCGAGGCCGAGGCGCAGGCGTAAAATTAGTCGGTTCCCCTAATAGCCACCTCCAATCTGAAAGTGGCTCGATCCGAATCACGGTGTGAACGCTACGCGAAATATAGCTTCGAGTCCCGTGCCGCAACCAGATTTTCCTCGAAATGTTTGAAATTCTGCATGTCTGAATTTACGACATCCACCCCATTTTCAAGCACGTACGCGTATGATCGCTGGAACGGATTGAGATTCGCCTGCATTAGGGGAGCATCGTAGTGCTCGTCAAACGTGTCCATTGAACTCGCATCCTCTACGTTTCCGTACTTGCCGCCATACGGATTCAAGGCAATAGGGCGGGCGGCCTTCATACCGCAAATTCCGATACCCGCTTTCTTGGCGCGTTCCAGCGTGGGCTTTAACTCTTTCAAAGACCCCTTGTCAGACAACAGTTCACGCTTTCGGTAATCATACCAGCCCGCAGGCGTAATCGCGATCATCGCAACGCTGAACCAACCCGTCTCAATTGCCGCTTCTAGGCACTCACGTGCGTTCTCGTGCGTACTGAAGCCCAGATACCCGACCTTGCCAGCAGCCTTCGCTTTCAAGAACGCATTGTGCAGTTCGTCGCTCTTCATCAGTTCGGGGTTGCTGATCCCCATATAGTAATAAGCATCAACATATTCCGTTTCCATCCGTTCCAGACTTAGCTCCATCTGGCCTGTCCAATAGGTCGCGGCAGATTTCGCCATATCCACTGTTAATGCTTCGCCTGACTGAATCCTCGCCGGGGCCTTCGAGGTAACCCAGACTTCCTCGCGATGACGCTTGAGGAACGGAGCGAGATGTTTCTCCGACCCCTTGTAGTAATCATCATATCCTACATCATAGAAATTCACTCCCTGAGCAAACGAACGTTCCAGCAGCCGCACCGCTTTCCCGCCTGCCAACGCAGCGCCACAACCGAACACGAGACGGCTGCACATAAAATCTGTGTTCCCAAGTTTCTGATATTGCATGCGGCTCGGCTGATAGTTACGATAGTCCAGACCATCATCTGGGGTCGCTGCAAGTACCCGCGTGTCAGACGAGGCAAGCATAGCCGCGCCAGCGACCGCGGCAGAGGCCTTCAGAAACGAGCGGCGGGGCATCGAAGAATCGAAACAAGTAGGACTCATGGTGAATCTCCTTATAGTTCGCTATGTTACCGTACAATCAAGATATCACACGTCGCCCTACGACGCAACAAGCGTGTTCTGCGAAGAAAAGGCCGCGCCAGAAGAATCCGACGCGACCTGAGTATGCAATGGTGCCGGAGAGAGGACTTGAACCTCCACGCGGTTGCCCGCACATGGACCTGAACCATGCGTGTCTGCCAATTTCACCACCCCGGCACGAAGTGTAGGACGCAGATCATACCCTAGAATCAGCGGTGCGATCAATTTCGAACCCAAGTTTTCACCGATCTAAGAACTGCCTATTCGCGCAATAGCACATCGGCGGCGAGGCGAATTTTTTTGAGAAGTCCGCGAAACATGCTGTTTGACTGAGCAAGGTTGCGGGCTTTGATGATGGCTTTACGTTGAAAACGGTATCGGGAGAGAGGTTGATTGTTTGTAGCAAATGATTTCCCTTCGGCTTCTTCTAGAGGAGCCTACAGGGAACCGACGGGATAACCCACGGCATCGAAGTCGGCGGGATCCAACTGGCCGATGACGGAACGCATAAGCGCCAGTTTGTCAGCGTCGTTGGCGAGTTCTTCGACCCACTTGTTTAAGGAGTCGGTGGAGGGACGAGAGTGCTGCTGTACCCCGATGGGATCGCCCAAGCCTTTGTCCGCGGTCTCGTCGCTCTTGTGCTTGTGCTTGCCGTAGTCGATGGTTTCTTTTTCGAACTGGATTCCGATGTGGCCGTATATTTTCGTCATCCATGTTTCGGATCTTCAACCAGATCTTCGTATCGAACATGAATGAACGGGACCTCGCTTTGGCGAAGGAACCTGGCCAATGCGGGGACGTAGCGATTGAGGAGGGGGTTGTAGTTTTGGGCGATTTGGTAGTCACCATCGAAGAATGAATCTGCAAATGAAGAGAAGGTCGCAAGCGGATGGCGTGTGAGGACAACATACTTCGCGTCAGGGAAGACCTTCATCATGAAAGGCAAAATGAGTCCATAGGCCGGGGTTTTATCGAGGCAGATCGATTTTCCGGTGTTCAGCATTCCCGACCATAAAGCGTGTCACAGTATGCCCGGCAGGCGTCCCAGTAATCCTGTTTTTTGTTCGGGAGCTGGTCGACAAAGAGTTTCTGCGATTCGGCGGAAAGGATATGGTCATATGGAGCCTTGTCAACCTTGTCCCATACTCCGAGATGAGCCAGGGGCGTGAGCAGATGAGATTCAGGACCGCCTCGAATCTGGGAATGCGAATCGAGCATCCTTTCGAGCATGGTGCTACCCGAGCGCGGTGAACTGATAACGAATAGCATTGTAGGGTTCATAAAGTAACTTCTCGGAATGATCGGATTCTGTTGGTTCCGCGTGGATTGTAGTGGTCTATAGTAGCAAAACATGTGTGTCTAGTCATCCTGCATATAGCGAGGGGATGAACGGAAGTGCTACAGTGTCTTTCTTACGAGTCGATGATGGGAGAACGTGGTTTGAAGATGCGTTTCGGATACCTCATGTGTGCCGGTATAGTGCCGTTTCTTTCGCTTTCATCAGTTGTTGGTGCCGACGAGACGCGCACCTATCCCACGCCTCCGAGAAATGGCGGTATCTACGTCATCGCTCATCGTGGTGCGCATCAGGGAATTCCGGAAAATACGCTTGAAGCGTATCAGAAGGCGATTGATCTTGGCTGCGACTTTGTCGAGATTGATGTGCGGACGACGAAGGACGGGAAGTTCGTCAGCATTCATAACGCTACGATTGACGCGTACGTGAAAAACATGATGGGGAGGGTCGAAGATCTGACGCTTGTGGAGCTGAGGTCTCTGGATATCGGTTCGCGCGTTGGCGACAGGTGGAAGGGAACGCAGATTCCGACTTTTGAAGAGATTCTGGCATTGTGTAAGGGAAAGATTGGAATCTATCTGGATCTGAAAGACGCGCCTGTTAGCGAATTGATGCCGATTGTGAAGCGATTTGGCATGGAATCGGAAATCATTTGGTATGCAGGAAGTCGTTCTCTTGAAGAAGTTATTCGCCTGAGTAAGACGAGTATTTCCATGCCTGATCCGGGCGCGGAACGTGCTTTGCCACGATTGATTGAACGATTTCACCCGACTATCATTGCCGCGACGTGGCGAAATTACTCCCCGAGTTTCGTGAAAACGTGTCATGATGTAGGGAGTCTCGTGATTGTCGACGAGAGCGATCCGAGTTGCTGGGAGGACGCGGTGGCTTGGGGTTCGGACGGAATTCAGACGGATCATCCTGAAAGGCTGATTGCTTACCTGCAACAGCTTGACCGCTAACGGCTCTTACTTTTTCTTTGATAAGAAAAAGTAAGCAAAAAGAAACCGGGAAATACTTCGTATTTCTGATGGAAACGGCAACTTGAACTTGAGAGGTGTTTTGGAATGGGTAGGATTACACGGCGCGAGTTTGGCGCGACAGCAGGAGCAGGGCTATTGCTTCATTCGTTGCTCCGGGGAGAGGCGCACGCGGATGGGGTCGATAGCTGGACAGGCCCGATGGTCGGGCATGTGTCGGAGACTTCTGCGCGCATGTGGTTTCGTCCCGCGACTGAAGGAAAATACACGGTTGTAGCGTTCGATGAAAATGGGGATGTTGCGCGTGATACAAGCCGTTCGCTTGTGGAAAATGATCGTTGCGTAAACTGGACGTTGAGTAGGTTGAAATCGGGAAGCCGATATCGCTATCGAATTCTGGATGAAGCAGGTGCGGTTGTGGCAGGCGACTCGGATCAACACTATTTTGACACGGCGCCTGATTCGTCATTGCCGGGGAAAGTCTGCCTCGCCTTTGGATCCTGTGCGCACACGAAACCGAGCAACCTATGGAGCCAGATGCACGAGCAGGGCGTTCAAGGACTCGTCATGCTTGGTGATACGCCTTATATTGACTCGACACGATTGAACACTTCCCGCAGTAAACATCGTGCGTTCCTACAAGTCCCCGAACTTGCCGGGCTAGTTCAAAAAACGCCCACTTGGGCGACGTGGGATGACCACGATTTCGGTAAAAACGATTCCGACGGGACGTTGTCGGGTAAGGAAAACTCGCGTCAGGCATTTATTGAATATCGCGCGAACGCGGAATACGGACACGGTGACGAGGGCATCTATACCAAGTTCGAATATGGTCCTGTGGAGGTTTTTCTGCTTGATACGCGTTGGTTTGCGCGTACGGAAGAATCGCCTGTAGATGCGACAAAACCGACGCTGCTGGGTAAACGGCAGTGGAAATGGCTGAAGGAGGCATTGAAGAAATCTGAAGCTCCTTTCAAACTCATCGCATGCGGCATGATTTGGGATGACAAGGAAAACGGGGAATCGGATGACTGGGGTACGTACACGCACGAGCGATCGGCGTTGTTCGACTTTATTGGAGCGAATGATATCTCAGGCGTTGTACTTATTGGCGGAGATATCCATTGTTCGCGTCTTTTGCAGTACAAAACCGAGGAGCAGGCCGGGTACGCGATTCGGCAGTGCATCGTGTCGCCCATCCATGACAGTACGATCCCGTCGCTGAATGTTCCGCATCCTGATCTGATTGAAGGCGCGGCGATTCCGCATGTATGGCTACGGGTAGAAGTTGATTCCATCGAATCGCCGCCTTCTTTCAAAGCTGAATGGCTTCGAAAGGACGGGCAGGAGATGTGGTCACTCGAACTCACAGAAACCGACCTTACTAAAAACGCTTGACCGCCTGTGGTTTCCCTCCAAACAAAGAAATGCTAAAGGGCTATAAAACGATCCATCGGCTTTGATACGGCCTCGATGAGGTAGTCTTTGTCACCTCCGCTGACTTCTGCTGCGAAATAACCTTCATAGCCGATTTCGTCAAACGCAGTCATAACGGCAGTCCAATCTACTGAGCCTTTGCCGAGTTCCTTCCACTGGTTGCCTTCGCGTTTGAAGTCTTTGACATCGACACGAGCGATTCGGTCCCCGCCAAGTGTGCGAATCCAGTCTTCGGGATAAGCGAATTGCACGACATTTCCGACATCGAACCAGAATTTGACGAATTTGCTGTCAATTTCATCGATGAACGCACGGGCTTCGAGGGGACTGAGCAGGAACTTGTTCCAGACGTTTTCGATACCGATTGTGACGTTCAGGCGTTCAGCATCTTCCGCGAGCATCTTGGTGCGTTCTACGGCGCGTTTCCAGGCGACTTCGTAGCCGACATTTTCATTAACGACGGCCGGAACGAGGAGAACCATGTCGCCGCCTAGATCTTTTACATTCAACATACTCGTGCGCATGCCTTTAATGGTCTGTTCGTAGATTTCCGGGTCGGGATCGGTGAGCGGTTTGCCCCAGTGGGTTGAACAGACGATGGCGTCAATCTCGATACCGACTTTTTCGGCACCTGCGGAAAATTTGGCAAGGTCGGTGGCTCTGAAGATCGTATTCGGTTCCACGCTGGCGAAACCGGCCTCTTTCGCCACTCTGAGCTTGTCCTCGATGCTGGCTTTCTTATCCTTGGGTTGTATCATTCCGAATTTGAGGGATTTTATGATGTTTCGCTTTGGCGCGGCTTCCACCATGTTTGTCCGGGCGGTGAGGAGTCCCGCGGCGGCTCCGGCGGCCAGAGTCGAGTTCAGCATGAATTGTCGGCGGTCCACTTTTTTCTCGTCTGAGGATAAGTTTTTCATGGTTCGATGGCTCCTTTGGCATTAAGTGCTCGATTATGGGTCAGCATATCAAAAAAAACTCGATATCACCAAGACGGCCTGCTTTGGAAACGAGTATGAAGGAGCCTCAGATGTATCCTGGTGCCTTCGAAGGTGTCGAAGCCCCGGAATTCCCCAGCCTCTTATATTTAATTTTTGCCTGGATCTTTAGTATTGCGCGTTCTGTTTTGCAGACACGGGATATTGGAAGGAGCAAGACTGACATACTCGATTCCTTGTTCGCTTTCCCCCTCTTCAATTGTTCGGGCGGTAGATTGCAGAAACCGATCATAGGTGGACAATTGCCGATGTGCATCGAAGGTGGGGTGGCATTGATGGCCTGTGTCCACCAAATCATGGTACTGGACTCCTGGTGCATGAGCCCAGAAATCCTCGTTCTCGCCTTCCATGGTTTTTCCGTCGCATCCGAGAATCCAAATCAGTTTCGCAAACGTAGCCGCGAGTGGCAGCATGAGAATGTTGAGGGTACTGTCGAGTCTTGGTGCGCCGAAATGTTTCCGTAGATCGTGATTGGGGCCATCGCAGGTCTGGGCGATCAAGAGAACCTTGTCCTCGATTTCAGGATAGTGGTACAGGAGGAGTGCCCCGAAGTTTGCCGTGGTGACGAACATCGTATCACGAGCCTGCAACGCCTGGAGTAGATCCTGCCTAAATTGATGGGCATAGCCGGAAACGCCCAGGTGGCTGACAACGTCTGCGGCACAGATGAACTTCGGATTGAGCAGATCGAGGAGTTCCTGATTCTGTACGATAGAATTGCACACAATGTTAAGTGAGTGGCCGTATTCAAACTCGTGAGCCATCGATAAGGACGGGCCAGTCCCGAATACGCAGGCTTTGTCAAAGTTATCGTTAACAGTATTCTTGGCGAATCGGGCGAACTTTTGCTTTTGGTGCTCGAGTATTTCTTCGCGCTCTTTGTCCGAATTTAGCTGGCTCCAAATCAGCGAGCAGTAGGCCCCGTATTCCCTGGATCCGAGATCGTCTGTTGCGACATTCACGACCTTTATTCCGCAGAACCGCCTGAGGAAGATAAGAAACTTCGAAGTGGACCCTTTCTCCCAAACGAGAATGAGGTCTGAACGCAGGAGACTCAACAGGTTTGCGTATTTGCCGCTTCGAATGTGAATGTGGACGGGATGTAGGGGTGGCGGGGCCATGTGGTCGGGAATTGGATCGATATCCGCGCCGCAGGACTGATAGAGCATCACTTGCTCGCAATGCCCTTTGACGAAGGGCAGGTACCAACTCGCGCGGTGGTAATGGCTGCTCAATTCGGTCGTGGAATCGAATGCTGGATAGTAGGTGGCGCGACAACTCGTTCGGCGACCGCGGCGGCCTCGACGTACGATGATTCCGACGCATTTCAGCAGGAAATTGCGTAGGCGGAGGATCCGCTGTTTCACCCGTAAGGTAAAATCGCTCAGGCGCAAGCTCTGCCGAAGGCGTAACCATTTTCTTCGGCGTTCGCGATCCGGCAGTTCGTTCCGGAGTAACTCTTGGAGTATGTTGTCCAGACGTGCGGTAGCAGTATCCAGTGACGCGACAGGAGTTATGTCGTCTTTGAATTCCGAAGTATCGCGACCATTGGTCAGTGCTTGAGCGATGTTTTCTCTAAACGCGGGCCAGTCTCCACTTTTTACGAAGTAGAGTCGGTCGCCGCAGGTTTCACGCAATACGGGGAGATCGAAGGCGACGCAATTGACGTTACAAAATTGGGCCTCGACTGGCGGGTATCCGAAGCCTTCGAATTGTGAGGGAAAGAGGACTAACCTTGCGCGCTTGAATTCGCGAAACTTTTCTACATCGCTCAGCTTCCGCTTGAACTCGAGACGCACATCGAACTTTCCGGCGAGTTCAATCATGTGTTCCAGAATAGTTGGCGGGACTTCTTCCTTGCCTAGTATGAGGACGAGCGTACAGCCCTGCATTGCTTCGCAGAAGAGCTGATCGAGATGGTCGGAGCCTTTGTGCGATGACATGGAGAATCTCATGAACAGCACTATACGGTTCTGTTGCTCCGGATCAGTTATTGAATCTGCCGCTGGCGTGTTCACTGGAGGATAGCAGTGATCGAATCGGGTGTGCTTCCAGCACGACGTGTAGAAATCTTTTGCCCATCGGTTTCCTTCCTGCGAGATGGACAGAATGACGGAGGCGCAGCGGGAGGCTCTTTTCCAGGGCGCCCAGTCGGACAGTGGTCTGGGAGCGGGCGATAGAGCGTTATACCAGTTTCCTGATTCGAAATTGACGAAGATCAAGTGTGCGTTGCGTTCGATAGCGAACAATTCGATGCGATCGTAGAAGCCGGGAATGCTCGTGCCGGGTGTCAGAAACACCGCATCGAAATCGCCATCGGGCAGATTGTTGACGAAGTTGTCCGTCAATGTCAGATTTACAGATTCGTGATCTGGAAAGGCCGCGAGATCGGAGTAGAAAATGGGTGTATGGTTCGTGCAGAAATGTACTTCGTGTCCGCCGGCGGCCAATGCCTCGGCGAGCATCAAGGAATAATATCGACCTCCGGAATAGGTATCGTGTGGCATTGTTGCAAATATCGCGACCCGCATGAATGTACCTTATTCCCTATCGATGGTATAACTGGTGAACGAATCAATTCTGGCAGATTCGGTCATCTTGTGCAAGACTGTCTCATTACGAGTATGAAAAATGATCGTTTGACGGCGTTATAAACCATTTGTCATTGTATGAAGTCGAAGTTGTATTACACTTGGCAGGATCAAAGGAGATCATTGGAATGCGTTTTTGGATGACGGCAATATTCTTGTTTTCGACATTCCCTTGTATTGCACAAATACCTTACTCGACGAAGCCGATTGCTTTGGTGGGGGTCAACGTAATCCCGATGACAGACAATCGGGTGATTCCTGATCAGACGGTTCTTGTGAAGGACGGGCGCATCGAAAATATCGGAAATGCAGACTCGATCAAGATACCCCGGAGAGCACAGCGCATCGATGCGAGGGGTCAATACCTCATTCCGGGTTTGATGGATCTTCATGCACACTTTTTCGCAGGGCGTAAATTCAATGCTGACCTGCTCACTCTTTTTCTTGCCAACGGTGTTACGTCAGTCCTCAACATGCGGGGCTCTACGGGTGACCTCGAATTCAGTGAGAAAGTCGATTCGGGCGAACTCTTCGGTCCCCAGGTATTCGTCTGTAGTCCGATTCAGGGAAATATCTCCCCGTTACCAGCGACCTACGAAGCGGGGGTACGAGCCGCCGAGAAGTTCAAGGAGGTAGGTTATGACTTCATCAAAGTCTACAATTTCATCCCCGAGGAAGGGTACAGAGGGATCGTCGATACTGCCAAGCGCCTTGGTATCCCGCTCGTCGGTCATTCCGTTCGCTCTGTCGGACTCGAGGGCGCTATGGCCGCAGGACAGTCAATGGCCCATATCGAAGAAATCGTATACGGATATTTCCAGGACGATCTCGACGAATCGAAGATCCCTGAGTTGACGGAGAAAATGAAAGCCTCCGGCATCTCGGTCATCGCAACGCTGTTCGTGTTCAAGAATATTGCTCTGCAAGTCGAAGACCTCGACGCAAGACTGAGCTTACCGGATGTGAAGTATATGCCCTCCTCCATGACGAAGCTCTGGCAAGCTGAACGCAACGAATACCTCACGAGTGGCTGGACTATGGAACGCGTCAAGGATTTTATTTATCCTCATCACGCCTTCCATCAGAAACTTGTCAAGTCGTACCATGAAGCCGGAGTCCCAATCCTCCTCGGCACGGACACTGGGATTCCATGCCTTGTCGCCGGAGCCTCCACTCACAAAGAACTTAAAGAACTTGTCGATGCGGGCATGTCTCCGTACGACGCCCTTGCGGCTGGCACCCGTGAATCCGCGAGGTTTCTTGGGCAGCTCGACGAGCTCGGGACGATTGAAGTTGGGAAATGGGCCGATTTCGTTTTGCTGGAGAAAAATCCGCTCGAAGATATCGCCAACTCTACGACAATTCAGGGCATCGGCGTGCGCGGACGATGGTTGAGTAGAACGGATATCGACGCTTCGTTACAAGCACTTCTAGATCAGAAGTAGCATCCGTAGCGAGTTGGTTGCTACTGCCAGCTCGAAATGGCTTGCACGAGAATCGTATAATGCCCTGCCCATGAATTCGGTCTCCTCACATATTTCGAACAAACGTGCGAGCATTCACACGCTCGGATGTCGATTGAACCAGTCCGAATCCCTAATCTTGCAGGATCAGTTACGGGAACAGGGTTACGAGATCGTTCCCTATGGCGAACCAGCTGACTTGGCCATCGTCAATACCTGCACGGTGACGAATGATGCCGACACGAAATCGCGCAAAGCAATTCGCGGGTTCATTCGTGACAATCCGAACGCGTACATGGCGGTGATCGGTTGTTACTCGCAGATGGGTTCTAAAGTGCTGAGCGAAATCCCGGGCGTGGATCTCATTATCGGAAATCAGGAGAAAATGAACGTCCTCTCGTATATTCAGGAGGGGAAGAACGAGACTCCGCTTGTCGTCCGCGACCAGATTGTGCGGGACGATTTTACGATCGATACTGTCGGCAAT
>DTSJ01000235.1 GCA_012965445.1 Candidatus Hydrogenedentota bacterium | reverse complement strand
ACGCAAGGTGATCAAGATGATCAACCTGACCCTATACCCCCTGATTGATCACCTTGATCATCTTGCCGAAGAATCGGATTGACCTACGGCCTTTTTTGCGCCATCAACATCTGCGGTCTGGAACACGGTGATTCGACTTGCTCGTTACGCCGAACCGTTATCGCATAACAGGGTTATACTATCGGGGAAGCTAGTCGAATCAGGTAGGGGCAAGATGATCAACATGATCAAGTTTCTCTGCCGTATAAAATGATCATATTGATCACCTTGACTAGCTACTGCGCAACCAAGCATCAGTACACTGAAACAGTAAAAGACGAAAGAAGCCGCAATCGTCGACAAGGCTCCAAAACAACACCCAATTACGGGCGGCAATATAGCCGTAGAACGCTCTAGGGCTGCGAACGGGCGACGTTGACAGGCGGGGGTATACTAGGGTATTACCAGAACCGAAACAAAGCGCACAAGCGTACAAGGAAATTATATGGCAGCACCAAAACCAGATAAGAAATTAGACTTCGACTTCGGGCTTGACTGGGACGCGGACATCTTGCCAAATAAGAAATTAGACTTCGACTTCGGGCTGGACTGGGGCGCGGATATCTTGAAGGTCGATATTGATGATGGGCTGGAGGACTTCAAGATCGACTTCGAGGGGGACATGGGACCGAACCCGATGGAGGAGATCGAGCTGCTAAAAAACATGGACTTGGGTCTGGACTCGGACCCGTTTAAGCTGCCGGTATCTGGTAATGAATCATGAGCGGAGATATGTTAGCAACAATAATAGCAGTTACAATAGTGGGACTAGTTATAGCAATACTCCTTTGGCTAAGCGGCGATTAAGCGTTTAATTACAGCTGTATTAAAATACTCGAGGAATCGGACAAGCCCACAACGAGAACACGTATCCTAGGATTATTGAATAAATATAAAGCCACAGCGGTAATGGACTTGGGGCTGGACTCTGGACCTGTTTAAGCTGCCGGATATCGAGTGAGGGCGAATAAAGGAGAGAGAGATGTTAATAGACTTACTTCCAACAATAATAGCAGTTACAATCTAGGGCGGCGTAGGGGCGACGTTCACAGGCGGGGGTATACTAGGGTAAGGCCGAAACCGAAACAAAGCGCACAAGGGAGGAAAAAATAATGGAATGGTTTGGATATACTTTGGGAATGATAATAATATTATTTGTCTATCTTGCTCTGAAAGACTGATGAAAATAGCGTACAGAGGAAACCTATATGGCAGCACCGAAACCAGCACCGACGATACTCCTGACCTATCGGCCTAGCCTACCCCTCCACGACTTAGAAATTTCCGCATCTTGCGTTGATGCAGAAGCTGTGCGACGATAAGCGGAGCCACGAAGAAAAATCCCGCTCCAATGACCGTCCGACTAAAAACTTCGCTTCCGCCAATGAACCATCCAAGCAGCCCACCTGCGATTCCGCATCCTACGGCCGCCAGCCAGACGCGTCGTTCTATTTCAGGAAGTTGTTCAGCCCGAGTCTCGATTGTTCCAAGCACCTCCCATTCCGCCAACACTTGCCGCACATCTGGTGCAAGCCTGAGTCGTCTGGCAACAGTCAAGCGTACCGCGGCAAAAAACGTTACACAAAGCATAATAAAAATGGATAGTCCGATGACCGAGCCCATATACCAGAGCACACCTGACGTTTCACCAACAACGAGAAAGTCGAACATCATGCGGGAAGCTCCGGTCAATTCGTCTGTGTTGGGTACCCGAGGCAAATCTAAACCTTCACGCTCCGCAACGTTGAGGAGGTAGAAATTGTCATCTTTCAACATCCTATAGCCAAGACCGACACCGAGAAATCCTTGTGCCAGAGCAAAATACACCACTACCAGAAAGCTGTATAGCATAAATGCAAAGTTGCTGTCGCGAAGCCAGGCCGAAGCACCTTTTTTCCGTGTCCTCCACCGCCGTTCAGCTTCTTGCAACATGGCTGGAGCCACCGATTTCGGAATCGACTTCAATTCTGGTACGAGGTCGGTTAGGTACGGTCGAAACGGATTGAGAAAAGAATCATCCTTTTCGACTCTATCAACCTGTCTAGCGAGTATCGCTGCTGCCTGAACGCGATGTTCCGGTTCACCGGCCAACGCGCCTTCACATATTTGTTCAAGTTCGCGGGAGACGTCCTTGTCAACCTCGCGAACGGGCGTCGGAGTATCGTAAATCACTTTCGTGAGGATTTCCTGAATATTATTTCCGCTGAAGGGCGGGTGTCCGGTCAAAATTTCATACAACACTACACCCAGACTATAGACATCCGACAGCTCATCCGCTGGTAATCCCTTCGCCTGTTCCGGTGACATATAAACCGGTGTGCCAAGCAACTCCCCGATTTGGGTCTTGTGTCCTGACCCCGGCGTGTCCTGACGCATCCCCATCACCGTAGCTGCATCCGAATCCACAGAAACCGACTCAGACTCCGAAGAATTCTCCTGAACCTTCGCGAGCCCCCAATCGACAATCACTGTCTCGCCGTAGTCTCCAATCAATACGTTGGCTGGTTTGATGTCCCTGTGAATAACCCGTCGCGAGTGTGCGTATGCAATCGCGTTGCACAAATCGACAAAGTGGGGCAATAGTTTCAGCCGTTCGTCCAGCGTCTCACATTCCGAGATAGCCTTCTGTAGCGTCTTACCCCGCACAAGCTTCATTGTGTAGTAGAGGCTCCCATCCTCGCGCCGTCCCAGCTCATGCACAGGCGTAATCGAAGGATGCTCAAGTTGACCCGTAATCTTGGCCTCACGCAAGAACCGAGCAACCAACTCCTTACTATGCTGAGCTTCAATCGGTGTCCCGTCTTCATCTACACCATCAGGTGGCAGTAATTCCTTCAAAGCCACGTCCCGACCCAAAGACTCGTCGTGCACCAGCAGAACACGTCCCATTCCGCCACGTGCATGCTCGCCTAAAAGCGTATACTTACCAGGAGCCTCATCAAAAACCTCTGCGTCGATTGGCGAAGCCTCCTGAATCACGTCCTCCGTCATCGTGTCCGCGCCGATGGTTTCCAGGCCCTCACGCATAAGGCAC
>DTSJ01000234.1 GCA_012965445.1 Candidatus Hydrogenedentota bacterium | reverse complement strand
TTTATCCATCTTGATCCTGCGGCTACCGAAGTCGATTCGCGCGCTATACTTCAAACCGTGTTTCTTGCGGCAAAGCACCTTCGCGATGCACTCAATGACGCTCCTGCCGACGCTCGCTGCTCTTTCGTTACTGTCGCGCACCTGGACGGACAACTTGGACACGGCGGTGGGCCATTTCGGACTATTCCCGGAGGCCTGTTTGGTCTGACCAAGACGGTAAACCTTGAATGGTCGGATGTATTTTGTCGGGCGATTGATTTTGACGCGTCGATGGACGCAGAAGAAGCGGCTATCAGAATTTTGGCGGAATGTGCCGATCCGAACCGCAGCATTGTCGAGGTTGGCTACTCGAAGCTGGGCCGCGTAACGCTGGTGCCTCGTTTTGAGGTAGATACCGACTCGTCCGCGGTAGCTGGTAACGGGAAGTCGACGATTGGGAAGGACGACGTGTTTCTGGTTAGCGGCGGCGCGAAGGGTGTGACTGCGGAATGCGTGGCCAAGCTGGCGACCGTGACAGGTACGAATTTTATCCTGCTGGGTCGATCCGAAATCGCTGAAATTCCAGCCTGGGCCGACGGTGTATTTGGCGAGGCCGATCTGATTCAGGCGGGCATGAAACATCTGAAATCGACCGGTGAGAAGCCTACGCCGATGAAAGTGAAGTCGCTGATTCGGCCCGTTGAGTCGACTCGAGCCATCGAAGATGTTCTACAGCGCGTTGAGGATGCAGGCGGACAGGCTCGGTACATCAGTTGCGATGTTTCTGACGCTGCGATGATGAAAACGAAGATCGACGGGATAACGCGAGATTTTGGCGCAGTTACGGGGATCATTCATGGCGCGGGCGTATTGGCGGACAAGCTCATCGAGGACACGACGCTTGAAGATTTCCGTAGTGTTTATAGCCCGAAGGTTGACGGACTCGACGCGATGCTTCGTTGCGTGGAACCGGAGCAGTTGAAACATCTGTCTCTTTTTTCCTCAGCGGCGGGTTTCTTTGGGAACCCGGCGCAGTCGGATTACTCGATTGCCAACGAAATTCTGAACAAGGCTGCATTGTCCTTCAAAGGCGAGCATCCCGAATGTCATGTAACTTCGTTCAACTGGGGCCCGTGGGACGGTGGAATGGTTACGCCTGAACTGAAGAAACTTTTCGCGGAACGGAACATTGACGTGATTCCCATCGAACTCGGCACTGACCTTTTCGTGCATGACCTCAGCGACAAAGCGAACTCAGCGCGTCAGATTCTGGTGGGCAGCAGCATGGAGTTTGACGGCGATTCACTGAACGGGGTACTGAATCGATACTCTATCACGCGGAACCTGATGGTAAGTGATAATCCGTTCCTTGGAGATCATGTAATCGACGGTAAACCCGTGCTTCCGATGGCGGGCGTGATGAACTGGATGGCGAGCAGCTGCGAAGGACTGCACCCCGGCTATCGCTTTTTCAGCCTGGATGACATGAAGATGTTCAAAGGAATCGTGTTCCAGAACGGAAATCTTGAGCAGATTCGCTTGGAGGTTAATGAAGTCGAAAAATCGGACGGCGCGATAAAGCTGGACGTGATGATGTGGAGCGGCAACAACGAAACGCGAATCAATCACTACAGCGGCACTGTGACGCTCGTGAACGGCGCTCCCGCGACGCTTGTCTATGAGGGATTCAATACTGACGAAGCAAATGCTGTGGACGGAAGTGAATTCTATGAGAACGGCACCTTGTTTCACGGTCCGATGTTTCAGGTCATAGATCGAGCGCTGAATTCATCGGAAGGCCGACTGACACTGGAATGCACGACGCGGAACCTTTCCGCTGAGGATCAGGGCCAGTTTCCGGTAGACGCTCAGGATCTATACGCAATCGATGCGAAGTTTCAGGCGCTGCTAATCTGGGCGCGTCAATTCAAGGAGGCCGGAGCATTGCCGACGAGCTTCAGTCGCTGCGAACAGTATCGAGCGATTACTCCCGGCGAACGATTCTATCTGTCCCTTGAAATTGAGTCCGCGACCAACTCGCGCGTGAACGGTACAATCACCATTCACGACGCGCATGGCGAGGTCTTCAGCCGGATCATCGGGGCTGAGACTACGATCAGCAAATCGCTGACCTTCGTTTCGGCGACCAACTAAACCTCCACACGAAAGAACTCGAAGTCATGAGCAAGATTGCAGTAATAGGGATCTCTACGTTATTCCCCGGCGCTTCCACGCCGGAACGATTCTGGCAGAACCTCGTTGAAAATCGGGACAGCACTTCGGACGCGACTCGCGATCAGATGGGTGTTGATCCGGAAAGGCTATATTCCGCGACGGGGCATGCCGACGACAAATACTATTGTATGCGAGGCGGGTACATCCGCGATTTCGCGATGGACGCGGATCAGATGGATGTCAGCGACGACCAGCTCAAACAGATGGATGACCTGAACCGATGGTCATTGTATGCTGCTCGTGAAGCGCTCAGAGACGGGGGCTGTCTTGGGGATTCCGAGCTGCTGAAGAGATGCGGCGTGATTCTGGGAAATCTTTCCTTTCCGACGAAATCGTCTAACCAGCTTTTCGTTCCGATCTACCATCAAGTGCTGAACAAAGCGATTGTGGATCTCACCGGAGATGAATCGTTTGTGCTTCCGCGGTTCGTTGAGCCGGAAGCTGTAACCCGTGAAGCGGGACTCATCGCTGGATATCCCGCCGGGCTTATCTGCGATGCACTCGGTCTCGGAGGTGTACGATTCGCGCTGGACGCGGCCTGTGCCTCATCGCTTTACTCGACGAAGCTGGCCTGTGACTATCTGAACACCGGAGCGGCGGATCTCATGCTTGCTGGAGCGGTGAGCGCGGCTGACCCGATGTTTGTCAATATGGGCTTCTCGATATTTCAGGCTTACCCGGAAAACGGGATCAGCGCGCCGCTCGACACGAGATCGCAGGGCCTCTTTGCGGGAGAAGGCGCGGGCATGCTTGTACTCAAGCGATACGAAGATGCAGTTCGGGACGGGGATACTATACACGCGACGATAATCAGCGGGGGACTTTCCAACGACGGCAAAGGACAGTTCGTTCTCAGTCCGAACAC
>DTSJ01000233.1:7826-11020 GCA_012965445.1 Candidatus Hydrogenedentota bacterium | reverse complement strand
ATGGGCCAGATCCGATTCAAACGTGTAGAAACTGCGCACCTGATAATTGGGTGTAACCAATCGTTGGATTCCGGTGTATAGGGAGTAGAAACAAAACATTTCAGGGGATAACAGCCCCTGGATTAAGGAGAAACCGACATGATAATGGCAGATATCTTCAAGATTCTGATTCCGATGATAGCAACATTGATGAGTTTCGTCTGTTATTGCCTGTTGTTTGAAGGCACGTTTCCCGCCGCAGTGGATCGATGCAGACATACCTATCAGACCCATCCGATTCGATCCATGATCCTGGGCGTATTTCTAGGAATTCCAGGAATCGCGTTTGCGCTGATAGTCGCGAATTCAGGCAATCCGCTGGGACAGTTCCTGGGATTTGCGACGCTGTTCACTCTGATGTCGCTCGCGATTCTGGGAGCGGCCGGACTGGCGAGTCTGATTGGGCAGCGCCTAAATTCGCCAGAGGACATTCATCAACCCTGGAAGCGGGTGTATCGGGGCGGCATCGTGCTGGCGATAACCTTTGTATTTCCGCTGGTGGGCTGGTTCCTGGTGCTGCCGGCTACGTTGCTCAGCGGTTTCGGGGCGGCTTTGATCTCGCTGGTAGGGCGTAAGAAACAGGTCATGGCTCCGACTGACCCGACTTCAGGAACATTGCAGGCATGAAACTCACCCGGCGCACATTCCTGCAGATGTTGAGCGGCACTTCGGCGGCTGCGTGTTTCGGCTGCGACCAAATCCCCTTTGATTTGGGACTGGTTGTGCCGAAGGTGTCGCTGCCGGATCACAGTGATGTACCCGCTATGGCTACGAAAAACAGGGTGAGTCACGTACTCGACCGGGTGACTTTCGGGCCCCGACCGGGCGATTACGGGCGGATTACGGGCATGGGCGTGGAGGCCTACATCGAGGAACAGCTTTCGCCGGCGGTAATTGACGACAAATATTGCGAAAAGGCGATTCGACGGTATCAGACCATTGCGTATCCGGCGGGGGAGCTGTTCGAGTATCGCGAGCATCTGTTGTGGAGCGATTTGGCTTCGGCGACGGTGCTGCGTGCGGTATACAGCGAACGCCAGCTCTATGAGGTGATGGTGGGTTTCTGGTCGGACCATTTCAATATTGACCATTCCAAGGGCGACTGTCAGTGGTTGAAGACGGCGGATGATCGCGAGGTGATTCGTAAACATGCACTTGGAACGTTTCCTGAGCTGCTGCGGGCTTCGGCGTTGAGTCCGGCGATGTTGTGGTATCTGGACGGTCGGGAAAACCGGAAGTCGAGTCCGGATGAACAGCCGAACGAGAATTACGGCCGCGAACTTCTGGAACTGCATACGCTGGGCGTGGACGGAGGATACACACAGCAGGACGTGATGGAAGTTGCACGATGTCTGACGGGGTGGACGGTCAGATCCGAGAAAAATTTTGGAAGGGCAGGGTCGAGTTTCGCGCAGAGAATCACGATGACGGCGAGAAAACGGTTCTGAGTGAAATGATTCCGGCGGGACTGGGCGAGGAGGATTTGGATCGGGTCCTGGCTATCGTGTCTGGTCATCCTTCTACCGCGCGATACCTTGCGACGAAGTTGTGTACGCGGTTCATCTCGGATGATCCTGACGGTGCGGCGATTGACGCGGTGGCCTTGGCTTATAGCGGTTCGGGTGGCGATATTCCGACTATGCTGCGCGCGCTTTTTGCTACGGACGCGTTCTGGATATCGAGTGATCAGAAAATCAAGCGGCCGATACGGTTTGTTGCCTCTGCATTGCGCGCGACGGGGGCGACCACGAACGGCGGGTCGGAGCTGCTGGAATACGTGGTGCGGATGGGTCAGTCTCCGTTCAGCTATCCTACGCCGGACGGGTATCCGGATGAGGCAGAGCCCTGGATGGGCACGTTGATGTGGCGTTGGCATTTCGGTGTGGCGTTGAAGAGGAACTCGATCCCGGGCACAAGCGTCGATTGGGAGAAACTGGCGGAACTGCACGGCGATGATCGTAGAATGATGGCGGGCATGCTAGGAAGACAACCTTCGGCGGAAGAGGAAAGTGGCTTCCATGCATCGGGTATTGGTCCGGCATTCATTCTGGCTTCGCCGGGATTTCAGAGGTGCTGATATGGCAGAAGCGACTGCATTTGTAACGCAACCGGACACCCAGGAACATACGCTCGTTGTCGTGTTCTTGCGCGGAGGCGCTGACGGATTGAACATGGTGGTTCCGTTTGAGGACGATCACTATCATCGGGCGCGACCAACGATTGGGATATCCAAAAAGAGGGCGCTCTCGCTGGACGGATTCTTCGGCCTTAATCCGGAGCTAGCGCCGCTGCATCGCCTGTACAACGAAGGCACACTGGCGATTATTCATCAGGCGGGTTGCGAAGATGACTCGCGTTCGCATTTCGAAGCGCAGGACTCTATTGAACAGGGCGGCAAGGTTGCCAGCGGTTGGCTTGGACGGTATTTGCGGTTTGCACCGAAGCTCAAGGGGGGCCCACTCTCGGCGATAGCGCTCGGGAAGACCCGTCCGACTTGTTTGTGGGGAGCGCCTTCGAGTCTGACAATGGAATCATTCGATGATTTCGACATTGGCGAATCGCCTGCAACATTCCTGCCCAAATTGGCACAGTTGTATGCGCTGGAAAAGAACGCGCTCGGTGCGGCGGGCGCCGATGCGATAACTGCGATGGACAAGATCAGCGAACTGCGCGCGGAGGACTATCGTCCCGCACATAACGCTGAATATCCAAATGGCAATTTCGGGGATCGACTGCGGCAGGTCGCGCAGCTGGTGAAAGCAGGCATGGGCTTGGAGGCTGTGTCGCTGGATCTGAACGGCTGGGACTCGCATTTTGCTGCGACGGCCTTGATGAATCCACTGATGACGCAACTGGCGGAAGGCTTGGCGGCGTTTCGCAAGGATTTGGGTTCGGACTTGAGCAAGGTAACGGTGGCGGTGATGACGGAATTCGGACGGCGGGTATATCAGAACGTATCGTTCGGCACGGATCACGGGCGGGGCAGTGTGATGTTCATTTTGGGAAACGATATTCAGGGCGGACGAGTCATACATAAGTGGAAAGGTCTGGGATCGGATCGGCTTGAAGGTCCAGGCGATCTTGCCGTAGAGTTTAACTACAGAGATGTGCTGGCACCGATACTGCGTCGCACACAGTCCGTTCAACACCACCAG
>DTSJ01000233.1:0-7816 GCA_012965445.1 Candidatus Hydrogenedentota bacterium | reverse complement strand
ACTGCGTCGACACGGCGGGGTTGAGACGATGGACAGCATTTTTCCCGAGTTTCCTATGTCGCCCCTGGCATTGTACGGTTAGGATTGGAAGGTATAAGGGTTGAAATGGAATTGCATGCACGCATAGCGGAGTGGACTGGACCCGGATATCTCTTTGCTCAATCGAGTAGTGTCCATGCCTTGGACTGGTGTATAACTGGATTCATGAATCCCGATGGATCTGATGCGCGTGACCCCAAGGAAATTGACACCGGTGTCCCCTTTTGGGAGCGAGCATGCATAACCAAGATGGAGCAGGGGAAGCCCGATGCATTTAGTCCGCTGGTCGAGTATTACTCGGCTCGCATATACGCGCACTTGTATCGGATGGTGCGCAATCGGGAGGAAGCGGAGGACTTGACGCAGGAAACCTTCGTGCTGGCCTATCGAAAGGTCAGAAGCTACGATCGTACGCGTCCGTTTCGGAATTGGTTGTACGCGATTGCCACAAACGTGGGGAAAAATGCTGCGCGATCGCGAGGGCGGCGTATTCCTTCTGCTCGGGAAGACCCGGGGACGGAAGTCTCGGTTGTGGATGACGGCAGTGCGGAGTTGGTCGAGAGCCATGAGTTGAAAGACAGACTTGCGAAGGCGGTTGATCGATTACCTGCTCCGCTGCCAATGCTGATTCAACTTTATTATCAGGAAGGACTCACGATTGTGGAGGCGGCGAAGGTTTTGGAGATGAGTGAGGGCGCGGCTAAGGTAGCGCTGCATCGCGCCCGGAAGACGCTGCGGACGCTGTTGGAAAAGGACAAACCGTGATGGATTGTAAAAACGCGATAGCGATGCTGGAAGAATTTTTTGACGATGGTGTTGAACGTACACCGGAGTTGGATTCGCATCTTTCGGGATGTTCGACATGTCGTGCGGAGGCTGCCGAGCTTGAATCGATGGAGGGTATGCTGTACGACCTTCCGTTCGAGGCGCCTGCGGGAATCGAGGAACGCGTCATGACGGCAATTGATCAGGAGCGTTCGCGACGGAACAGGCCTACGGTGATCGGAGCGATGGTTGCTTGTGCGTTGATCAGCGCGGGTGCGTTGAATCAGCTGCTGCCTGTGCAGGAAATCGAGGAAAGTGTTTGGAAATTTGTACGGGCGTGGATTCCGGATACGGAGTGGCTGGGGACGGGCCGATCGTATCGCAATCAGTTCGAGACGGCATGGTCGAATGGAAGAGGTATGTTTGAGGGAGTGGAATGGTTTTCGACATCGATTGTATGGAGTGCGCTTGCAGCGATGGTCGTGTTGCTGGTGGTGTTGAACGGACTGTGTGCGACGCAGCTTCGACATGCGGGTCGATAGAACAGACGATTGAAACTGGTAGAGGATCAATTCTAAATGGAACCGACTGGAATATTGACCGTTATACTTTGGTTGTGCCTTTTTTTTGTGTTCAAGACTGGATTTATTGGCATGGCAGTTTTGATTCAACATGCGATGCCTGAATTTATCGAGCGGGCGGGCGAGCATTATCAGAAGAAGCCGCGCCGATTGGTGCCGCTGTTGGGATTCATCAATGGAGTGGCGATTCCGTTCATCGCGATTTTGTTAATCAGTACTGAAGTACTCGCGTTGCCGGGCCTGTTGCTGCTCGTTTTTTATCTGTGGCTGGCACTGCTGAGTTACACCGTGATGTATCGCGCGATTGGATCGAATCTGTTTGACGACTTCGGCCCGAACCGTGAAGTCAAGATGACGCTGTACGGCGGGATGATCGCTGAGGCGGCATTTTTTACGCCTGTGTTGGGTCAGGTATGTTCGCTGGTGTTGTTCGTTCGCGGTCTGGGTGCCGTTACGATGTCGATCTTTGGCTGGAGACGGGGCGGTTGATCTCAGTCACGTGGGACCATGTACCGGGGATTCGAGAGGCGCAGTTTGTCGACGGATGTCTTTCGGAGATGGTCCAGTACCGCGTCGCGCTTTTCGTCCAGCTCCCCGGCTCTGATTTGGTTCACAAGCTGCGTGTTTAGATCGAGTAGACCTCCGTCGTTTTCAAGAAGCCCCTGCAATCGGGTAAGTTCCTCCTGGTCCATCGCTTCGCCGTCCGCAATGGTTCGCTCGACGATTGCCAGGGCGTTTGTGGCGACGCGAAGATGAAATGCGGGCTGTCCATCCAGCGTGGGAGCGAGATTGTCTATCAAATGCTGGCGTACGGCTTGGAGAAGCTCGGCGGCGGTGGGTCGGTCTATTGGCATCGGGTCACTCCGTTTTTAGTCGACAAGTCTCAACAGGTCATATTCGGTTTCGGCGGTGCGGCGTCCGATTGCGGCTTTCTCAAAAGATGGGTGCGGGCCGTTGATATGGGTAAACGCCATGCCGACACACATGACTCCCCATCGCAGCGCGCCGAAGACGGACCAGTAGTGAACTGCTTCGGCACTGGCATCTTCCCCGCCGCCTGCTTCGTAGCCTGCGAGGAGGTCTTCGATCTCGCCAAAGCCGCCGACGGGTTTGTTCATGTGTCCATATCGCCAGGATGGTACGCAGATCCAGCCGAGATCGCTCATGGGATTACCGAAATAGGCGATCTCCCAGTCGAGCAAGGCGCGCAACCCGTCCGGCCCAACGATAATGTTTCCATTTCGAAAATCGCCGTGAACCAGTGTGTGGCGATTGCCCGCGAGATCGTGCCGTTCTCCAAGCCAGCGCAGGCCGTATTCGAATCCGGGATAGGGATGATCGACGGAGGACAGCTGGTCTCCAAGATTGTTCAACAACTCGCTGACGTTCATCGAGCTGAGTTCGGGGACATCTTCAATCGGAATGCCGTGAACGCAGGCGGCGGCGTGACCGCATTGATACGCGAGTTTCGTTCGCGCATCCGCGTAGATGTCTTCCCTGAGGATACGGCGACCGAGAGTTTCACCTTCGAGGCGGAGCATGATGAAGCCTTCCGTGGTATGGTCATTTTCTTCGAGATAGAACGGTACGTCTGGAACCGGGACTCCGGCCTTGCCGCCAAGCTCGACGAGTTGGCCTTCAGTAGTTCGCGATACGCCGGTACCTTTTTTCTCTCTTACGATTGAGCCGTCCGAATCGTAGACGACCGGATCGCGTTTCAGGATGAGGGGAACCGTAGTACCGTCACCGTCTATGACATCAAAGGACCATGTTTCGCGGCTAGCACCGGCGGACATCTTGGTGAGATTTTGCACGGTCGAACCGGAGCCGTAGACTTCTGATGCTTTCTCCTGCAGGACAGCATAGAGCTGCTCTCCAGCACGGCCTTTGGTAACTATTTCTGTCATGGCCACACGAGCTCCCGGACGGGTCGATGTGTATGTTTGGAGTGCTTACGACTCATCAGCAGCATATCGGCGAAGCAGTTGTCGGGCGAGGGATGACATATGGACTTGATCCGGGCCGTCGCCGACCTGAATATACCGGGCACTGGCATAGGCTGCGGGCAGGAAAGTGTCATTCGTGAATCCCATAGCGCCATGAACCTGTATCGCACGATCAATCACTGTTGCTGCCATTTTAGGCACGACGATTTTGGCGGCGGCGATCAGGTCGCGCGCTTCCCGGTTGCCGAAGCGGTCCATTTGATCGGCCGCCCTCAGGGTGAGCAGACGGGCCTGCTCGATTTCGCAGAAAGACTTGGCGATGTCCTCCCGAAGCGATCCGTGTTCCGACAACTTCTTGCCAAAAGCGCTTCGGCTTTCGGCGCGTTGACACATCAGTTCCAGAGCGCGCTGCGCGGAACCTATGAACCTCATGCAGTGATGAATTCGACCCGGACCGAGACGTCCCTGGGCGATCTCGAAGCCACGGCCTTCGCCGAGCAGCATATTTGTCACGGGAACACGAACATTGTCGAAAAGGATTTCCGGGTGTCCGTAGGGCATTCCTTTGTAGCCGAAAGTCTGGAGATCACGGACTTTGGTGAGACCGTGTGTGACCTTGGGAACGAGGATCATGGACTGCTGCACGTAGCGGTTCTCGTTGTGGGGATCGCTTTTGCCCATGACGATTGCGACCTTGCACCGTTCATTGGAGAATCCGGAGGAGAACCACTTGCGCCCGTTGATGACATATTCGTCACCGTCTCGCTCGATGCGACATTCGATGTTTGTCGCATCGCTCGAAGCCACGGCGGGTTCGGTCATTGAGAAGCAGGAGCGTATTTCGCCGTTCAGCAGGGGAGTCAGCCACTCGTCCTGCTGTTCTTTTGTTCCGTAACGAGCCAGGACTTCCATGTTGCCGGTGTCGGGTGCGCTGCAGTTGAAGGCTTCCGACGAGAAGGACACGCGTCCCATGAGTTCGGCGAGCGGGGCATAGTCGAGGACACTGAGTCCTGCGCCGTGTTCATCGCCGGACATGAATAAATTCCACAGCCCCTCTTCACGTGCCTTGACTTTCAGCTCGTCCATGATGGGCGGGGTAGTCCAGCCGCCAGCTTCCGCAACGTGGTCGGCGTAATCCGGCTCAAGCGGATAAATATGCTTGTCCATAAAGGCGGCGATCCGCTCCTGATAATCGCGGACCTGATCACTGAACTGAAAATCCATGCTGTCTCTCCGGGTTTGAACTGGTTCGGGCGGGAATTGAATCCGACAGCGTGCGTCGTGCGCGAGAAACAGATCGTCAAAAGTTCGAGTTGTACTGAGTCTCGCAAAATTAGCGTGGAAAGTTCAATGGCGGCACTGCCACAGGGACATACGCAGGATCTTCGCGCTTCGAAGTTTCGCTGGTCCTGGGCGAGCGACGTGCGCCTAGACCGAAGGCTGGATGGGGAGTCCGTCGATCGATTTCGTCTGCATCTCGCGACCCTTGGCCAGTTCTTCCGGCGAATATCTTGCCCCGTACTTTCTGAGTGTATCGCGTTCTTCTTTGTATTCGTAGTGGGGAACGGCATATCCGCACGAGTCCTGAGTGGACTCGACCTGTATTACAATGATTTGGCGCTGCCCATGAATTTCATCGAAGCTCGCGATAAGCTCGTCCCATTCGTCGTCACTCGCGCCGACCACTTTTCCCTGACCGTAGATGCGCAGGATGTTCGGTTTCTGGTCGAAGGAACACAACATCAGCGTGACCCGACCGTCATTCTGGATGTGTGCGCAGGTTTCGTTACCGGAGCCCATCATGTCGAGATAGGCGACTCTGCTGGAATCGAGAACGCGAAAAGTGTCCATGCCTTTCGGAGACAGGTTGATGCGTCCGGTGGAGTATGCAGTAGATACGAAAAACATGTACTGTCGTTCGATGAAAGCAATCTGGTCGTCGGTCAGTGATTCGTAAAAATCGGCCATGGTTCATTTTCTCCTGTGTCTATTCGCTCTCAACAGTGTTCAAATATTCTTCCAGTGTGACGACATTGCCGACTTTATCGAGTACACGGCGAGCGGCTTTTCGCAAGTCTTCATCGCCCCATGCTCGTACCATGCGGACACCGAGTGCGAGTGCTTTTGCTTCTTCGAGTGTAACATAAGGGGCGGCAGTTCGAATCCTCTTCGCAGTACATATCCGACGCCGACTTCGCCTTCGACGGGAACGCCGGACAGAATCAGGGCTTGAATATCTCGATAGATGGTGCGCTCAGAAACTTCGAGTTCGCGCGAGAGATCCAGCGCGGTAATCACCGGTCCCCTGCGCAGCAGTAGCACGAGTTCGAAAAGGCGGTCGGCTCGCCGCATTCTATCGATCCTCCCAAGTTCGCGATCCAGAGTCTCGGTGCATGGTAACGCACCGAGACCCTGAGCCACAACGGAGACCTGCTAGCTGTTGGACGGTTCGACTTCCATGTAGGGCATCGGGGGGACTTTTCCGCACAGACGCGTGTAGGTGCTGAGAGAGCCGCGATGATGGGCGGTGTGTTCGACGATGTCGGATACGGCGACAAACTTCGGGTCGCCGCCCATCACGGAACCTGCGGGCATAGGCTCAAAGATTTCATCGGTCGTTTTGGATGCGATCAGTTTGATTGCGTTGTCGTAACTCTGTGTACACAGCGAGCGAGCGCCTTTGAGGGAGGTGATATCTTTGAGGACCGTTACGTGTTCTTCGAAGTTCATATCGAATCCGTCGCCAAATGCACCTTCCATAAACCAGTCCACAGTCTTGGCGATGTGAGCCCTCTGCTGCGCTGCTGCGAACGAGTCAGCGTCTGGCGCATAGGTTGAATCCGCTTCAGTGAGTTCGCGTCGTTTCGATTGAGTAGGGTCTGGCAGGGTACTCCTGACACCGTGGTGTCAGGAGAGATATAAAGTAATGAAGGAATCGATTCCCCATAACATCAATAAAATCATATACCTAAGCGAATAATGAGGTCACTGTCAGTTTTACGTTCTGTCATGAGCGACCGAAAACGACGAAAATGGTCAAGCGAATTGCGTCGCTTGAAACCACCGAGTGAAATGTGGCACTTTGGGAGCCATGTCCAAATATTTGCGCCTGTTACAAGATCCCTTCGTCCTTTTTTTGCTGATCGGCGCCTCGATTTTCGGCGTATACAATTTCTCGCGTACCGCTGAGCAAAGCCGCATGGACGACCGTATCTCGATTGACGGGCCAACGCAGGACTGGATCTACGGAAATTTTACGAAACAGTTTCGTCGCCCGCCTACGCGTGACGAGATGAGCGCTTTGGTCAAAGCCTATATCGTCGCAGAAGTGAAGTACCGCCACGCGCTCGACATGGGTCTGGATGACCGGGATTCGATCATCCGTCGTCGGATGATGCAGAAGTTCGACTTTCTTTTTGGGAACGGCGCTGCGGATCTGCTGCCAGAGGACTCGGTATTGGAGGAATGGTATCTCGCAAATCCTGATGAGTTTTTGGAGCCAGACAGGGTCAGCTTTACGCATGTATACTTCAGCCCTGACAAGCGCGAGTCGGCAGGCTCCGACGCCGCATCGATGCTCGATAGCCTTGGAGAGAACTCGACGCCAGAAGGCGATCTGTTTCCCTTTGAAGTTCGTTTCGAAAAAGCGTCTTCCGCGGAGGTTCGTAATGTGCTCGGACCTGAGTTCGCGCGGGATATTTTTCTGGCACCCATGAAAACGTGGTCCGGGCCGATTCAATCGGGGCTTGGCTTTCATCTGATTCAGGTCACGGAAAAAATCGAAAGTAAACTGCTTCCTCTGGAGGAGATCCGCGACGCGGTACTTGAGCGTTGGCGTGAGACGGAGAGTAAACGGATTCTGGAAAAGCTGATCAGCGAACTGACAGACCAATTTGAGATCGAGATTGACGAAGAGTCGCTGATGCGATTCGAGTATACCCCGGATGAATCGGCGGTCGTTCAATGAAACGATTACTGCCCATATTCGTATTTTTCTTTTCGATCAATTTTTTAGCAATTGCCCATGAGGTGCGCCCGGCTCTTCTGAAAGTATCAGAAGTGAGCGAAGGCAAATATCTGATCCATTGGAAAGTACCCGCGATGGGGAACCAGCGTCTCGCAATCGATCCTGTTTTCGATCTTGGCTGTGAGGCTGCCGATGATCGAGTAGATGGGTTTGCTGCGGGGGCGGCTGTGCGATCATGGTACATCACCTGTAGTGACGACATAGCGGATACGGAGATCGGTTTTTCGAATCTACCGTCGACCATGATCGACGTTCTTGTTCAGGTCACGTTCCTGGACGGGCGTTACTACACCAATCTGGTGCGGCCAAGCGCACCCGTATTCCGGGTTCCTGCACGTGATGGTCAGGCATCGGTGTTCGGCAGCTACCTGACACTCGGCATTGAACACATAATGTTCGGTTGGGATCACCTGCTTTTTGTGCTGGGTCTGGTTTTACTGGTCACTAACTACCGACGG
>DTSJ01000232.1 GCA_012965445.1 Candidatus Hydrogenedentota bacterium | reverse complement strand
ACGTTCTGTCCTCACCCGTTTATTTGGTTCTTCCTGTCACTGCCGGGCTGTTAGCAGCCCTTTTCCTAGGAAAAGTTGCTCGATTACTAATATGGTCTGGCGAAGACACCTACGGCTATTGGTAGTCTTGGCCGCAACCTAGAATTTCTCAATCCCGTTCGCGCATCGTTTCAATCGCTTCTCCAAGGTATTCCCAAACGCATCCCATCTGCCCTCAACCGGATCGCGTTTCACGTTCGGATGATCCAGATGATACTCCCGCGCAGAAAACCTGAGCCGCCGCTGCTTGATCCCGTTGTGTATGAGACGCGCGGAAAACTCCTGGTCCTGCGCCCCCCACCCCACCATGTCCTCATCGTATCCATTCACCAACAGCGCGTCACTCCGCCAGAAAGACGTGTTGCAGCCGATGATACGCTTCATGCTCAGTTTTTCCTTCAGCGTCAGATAATTCAACAGAACAGATCGAAACGTTCGTTGACTGCTGAACATCCCTTTCAACGAAGGCCGAAACTTGATCTCCTTCGTCTCAAGCATCCGGTCTGTCGTCTCCTTGTCCAGCTTGCAGCGATATCCCTGCAAGTAACAGCCCTCCTTCGCAAACCGCGCATGGTCCGCAATGAAATGAGGATGCATCACAATGTCCCCGTCAATCTGAACAATGTAATCGCATTCCGTGGTCACCAGCGCCAGGTTCTGAATCGTCGACTTCCGAAAACCGATGTCCTCGTGCCACACATGGTTAATCGGCACCGTCGTCCGCGACCGAAACGAATCAATCAGCGCCCGCGTATCATCATCCGACCCGTCGTCAGCAATCAGTATCTCATCAGGCAGACGCGACTGCCGAATCGCGCTCAGCAGCACAAGATCCAACGCCTCCTTCCAGTTGTACAGCGTTATCATTAAACTGATCTTCAAACTTCCTACCCCCATCTCGCGACGCACGCGAAAACCGCCGCCGCCAACGCCGTTGCACCATAAAGCGCAGTCGCTTCAAACACAAGTATCCACCCAACGTGGATCGCGATAATAATCAGGATTCCGATGAACAACCTGTCCCCCCGTGTCGTCGAAAGCGGTAAAAAACCTTTCCTCGCATACGAAGGCACAAAGTAATCGCGCACGCCCAGCACTCCAATGGTCAAAAACAGACCCGCAAACATAACAGCGCTCGGTACCGTCCAATACATCCACCAAAGATTAACCTCAAACCAGTCCGCCATCACACCCTCCCCAGCGCAAAGCCCTTGGCCATATAGTTCCGCACGAAATACACCACGAGCGCACCCGGAACGATCGTCAATACCCCGGCAGCCGCCAGCAGTCCCCACTTAACCCCTTCCGCGCCGATACCAACAGTCAACGTAACGACGACCGGTTTCGCGACGGTAGTGGTCAGGGACTTCGCAAAAATAAGTTCGACCCACGAAAACGTAAAACAGAAAAAGGCCGTCACGGCGATGCCCGGCGCGATCAGCGGGAAGAAAATCTTGCGGAAGAATCGTGGAAAACTATACCCGTCAATGAACGCCGTCTCATCGATTTCTTTGGGAATCCCCGAGATGAAGCCTTCCAGAATCCACACCGCCAGCGGAATATTGAACAGGCAATGCGCCAGTGCCACCCCAAGGTGCGTATCGAAAAGGGGCGTATCATATATGCGAATCGTGTAATAAAGCTGCGTGAACGGGACGACGAACACAGCCCCCGGTGCCATCCGGTTCGTCAGCAGCCAAAAGAAAAGGTGGTGCTGACCGCGAAAACTCCAACGCGAAAAAGCGTACGCCGCCGGAATCGCCGCCATGAGCGTAATCACTACATTCATCACCACATAAATAATCGAATTCATAAAACTCGAACGCCATACATCAGACGTAAAAATTTCCTGATAGTGCTCGAAAGTTATCTCCTGCGGAAACAGCGTAAATTCATTCAGAATCTCGCCGTCCGTCTTCAGCGAAGTATTCACCATCCAGTAAATCGGGATAAACAGAAGCATGAAGTAGACGATCAGCGCGCCGTGTCGTTTCCGCATCATCCACCCCCCTGCTTCTGAGCGTTGTCGTCCTTCACCATCAGCTGAAAAAAGATGTAGCTCAACACGATCACAATATACAAATACAGCACCGATACCGCCCCCGCATACCCCAACTCATAAGACTCCGCCTTACGCGCCACAAACGAACTCAGCAGCGTAGTCGCATTCCCCGGCCCTCCGCCCGTCAGCAGCAGCGGCTCAGAATAAATCTTGAACGAATCCATAAATCGCAATAGTATCCCGATCGTCAAAACAGGCCGCAGTTTCGGAAGCGTCACATACCGAAACGTGTTCCACCTCGATGCGCCGTCAATCGATGCCGCCTGATAAAATGCGTCAGGGATCGCCTGCAGTCCCGCATAACACAACAACGCCACAAGCGGCGTCCAGTGCCACACATCCAGCAGCACCAGCGTCGCCATCGCATCAAACGAATCCAGCGAGACATTGTATTCGTAACCCAATGTCGCCAGCGCGCGCGGTATCACGCCAATCTCCGACTGCGTAAACAATCGCCACACAATCCCAACGACGTTGTACGGAATCAGCAGCGGAATCCCCAGCAGCACCAGCGACAGCGAAGCAAACGCACCCTTGCGAGGCATCGCCGTCGCGATCATCAGCCCCAGCGGAAATTCGATCAGAAGTATCCCCATGGTGAATCCCAACTGGCGAAAAAGCGCGCCGCGAAAATTCGGATCATGCAGCACCTCAACATAATTCGCCATCCCCACAAACTCTGGCTCCGATCCCGAAAAAATATAGTGCAGCGAATAATTCACCACCGTCATCAGCGGCACGAATGCGCTCATCGACATGATGATCAGGGTCGGCAGTAAAAATAACCAGGGACGCTGTTTCATTGCGCGGCCCCCACTTTCCGATCACCCTGAAAAAACGATAGCACCTCCCCAGGAAACGAAGCCCAAAGCGTGTCGCCTTCCTGCACGCACATCGAATCCGAAACCCGCGCCTTCAGCTGAATCCCCGCACCCTCAAGCGTCAAAACTTTGTAAGCCCCGGTGTCCTCGATAAGCCCGACTTCCGCGG
>DTSJ01000231.1 GCA_012965445.1 Candidatus Hydrogenedentota bacterium | reverse complement strand
CTCGCGAGCGTACTGCCTGTTCATCAAAATTAGAGCGAGCCGAATTGTTCCACGAGTTTTCGGTATTGTTCTCCGTTCAGGAATTCCCCCGCTTCTTCGAACGCCCTCTCGCGATCTTTTGTGTCGTGATAACTTAGGCTCTGCTCCCAACCGGGATAATACTCCGGCCATCTATAAATAGCCTGTTCCGTAAACCGTAGGGCTGCTTCTCGATCCCCTGTCAATTCACTGGCCTGGCCTAACGCGAGATAGACTTCACCGGTGTCGATACCGCTTAAGGCTGTCGAGAGTTCGTCCAAGGCCATTTCTGGCGAATCGCTCAGGAGGAGGAGCCCGTATTCCAGATGGGTTTGGGAAAGCGCAGCAGCGTTTTCAGCGGCATGCCGATATTTTGTTAGCGTTGTCTCTGGATCGTCTGGACTCGCGAAGGACTGACGTGCTTGCGCGAGTTGATGGCTGGGGTAGAGTGTCGTGGCTCCGAAGAGCGCGAGCAGCGGGAGTACGATGAGCGCGACAAGGGATGCCGTGAGAATACGGGATTGCTTACCACTGAGATCGAGGATCAAATCGGGAGAACTCGAAAGGCTGACGCAGAGCAGCAGGGCCGCAAGAAGGTGTGGGGTGCTGTGGGTTATTGTATTGATGGAGGCATACATCGTGACTGCGACGGTACTCCCCCACATCGCGTGTTTACGAATTTTCAGAATCATCACCACCCAGGCTACGCAGCAGGCGGCACCAGCAAGGCCGAATTCCAACATTAAATCGAGGGGCGTCGAATGGGCCTGCAAGGTATGAATTTCGTTTGGATGCAGATTCGCTCCAAAGGAGGTATGGAGAACGTCGCCGAGATACTGCGGACTCCAGTATTGAAACATTCCGGGCCCCACGCCAAACAGCAGGTGGTCTTTAAGCATCAGGAGACTGCCTGACCATATCCAGATGCGCGTATGGAATCCGGCGTCATCATCTGTAAACGAGTGGATCAGCCGGTCCGTGGTGGCTTCTGGAACCAACAGGGCGGTCACGACAATGGACAGCAGCAATGTCCCGCCGAGGATATGGTGGGTTCGGGTCATCGAGCGATAGGGAATTACGCAGGCAGAGCCGATCAGTGCGGCCAGCCATGCGCTTCGGCTGCCGGAAACGAGACAGGTCGCGCAGAGCAGGCCGAGCATGAGACAGGTCATTGTTTTAGGCTTGGATTCACGAACGACCCGATATACGAGAATCGGAATTGCCAATGCAATAAATCCGCCGAGCAGATTCTGGTTTCCGAAAACGGAATAAATTTTCTGGTCGTACTGGGGGAATGTGGGAAACAGGGTTGGCACGAGGTTGAAGAACTGAATCCAGGTCGTTACGGAGACTACCAGCGCACCGGCGATGAGCAGGTCTGAGACTACTGCGGTACGGTCATCACGGGGTACTAAGATTACAAAATACAGGAGAAACAAAAGCGACAGCAGGTAGTGGCTTGTTGAACGAACTAGATAGCCCGTAACCGTGTTTTCCCCTCCCCCGTGGATCAGCACACTCAACAGGAGTACGGGGAGTGCTGCAATCAGTATTTTCGGAACGATAAACGTGGGGGGCGTCTGTACCAGTATCCTGAGTCCGAGAACGATGAGGGCAAAGCCCAGTACAGCGTTCTTGGCGTGGTTGAAATCGATGAAGTTAAATGAAAATCCGAGCGTCATCATGACGAAGGCAACTGTCAGGAGGAGATACACCTGTTTGTTGGCATTCGAAATCATTCCCAAGATGCTAACACATCGGAACAGTTGGGTACAGTGAACGCGGGGCTATACTGTATCCGTCATGTATTCGCAGTCGATACGCCGGATGACCATCGGAAGGTCGTCCTCGTTGATGAATGGTTTGGCTTCTTCCACACGCAAGATTTGAGCCCGCTCGGATACCGACAAGGGGATATTGCCTTCCTCCTTGATCTCGATGATCAAATCACTGGCCTCGTCGAAGAACTGCAGATCGTCCCAGCGGATGAGATCGAGTACTGCAACGGCTTCAATGTGGCGTCCCTGCTGTTTCAACGTAAGCGCCTCTTGGCGAGCAATGCGCCCGCGCGCCAACGGATCATCGTAATCTTCCAGCAGTGAAATCCAGATGTCGAATGCGATTTCCGTTTCCGAGACAATGCGTGCGTCCATTTGCGCGATGAAGCGGGACGCTTTCTGAATTTCCCCATTCAGACGGGCTGATTCGTCTTGATCACCATTGTCGCTCGCCGTTCGAAGCAGTTGTGAAAACTCATCCATCGCTTTTTCTGCGGCGACGCGGCATTCGTGAGCTTCTTCGGCGATAGCGTCAGTGAGAAATCCCTTGTTGATTTTGAGGAAGCGCTGCCCGACATCGTGTCCGGGAAAGTCTTGCAGATACTCATCCCAACCTTCGATAGCATCTTCATACTGCCTATTAAGAAACAGTGACCTGAAGAGCATACGGGGTACCCAGCGGTCATGCTTGTGGCGTCTGGCTTCATCGAGATAGCGTATCGCATTCTTGTGGTCGCCGAGTTTTTGCTCATATATTGCGTATCCGAGATCGAAATAGAGGCGGTAATCGCGTGGATTCTTTCGTATTCCGTCCCGCAGGAAATCGGCCCCCATGTAATACCATTCTTCGCGGAGACCGAGGCGGCGACCGTACTTCGGAAAGTATTCTTTAAGCGGTTCGGGGGTAGGTTCAATTTTTGCAGGAATGTTATATGCCAGATGCCAGGCACCCAGCAGGTAGGCGTCGATGAAGTTGGGATCAAACGTTACGCATGTACGCATCATGGGTACCATGCGGTGCAGTTCCCCGGTATGCCAGAAAGTGTCGACCTGCATCCAGAGGAAGTTTGCCGCCAGTTTTCGAAATCCGAAAAACATGCTGGTGAGGCCTACACCGCTGACATTCGAGGCTTCTCCATATAACGAGGATACGCTGAATTGAGCACCGCTGCTCTGAATTCGATCACCGTCAAGATAAATATGAAACGTGGCTTGAATCTCCAGCATCTCAGGCTCTTGAATTATCGCCCAGATGTCATCGTCGCTGGATTGGCGAACTGCGCGCACGAGCCTGGACTGCGGCGTACCGTCGGGATTGAGGTCGTAATCTTCGTCCACGGGATAGTCGGGCAAGAGCGCCTCGGCGGCCTCCGCAAGTTCCACGAACAACTCGTCGTCCATTGCTTCGGGGATATCCGCGGAGGAATCGGGTTCTAGGGAATCTCCCATTCGCGTAAGACTCGCGGTGGAAATCACCCAGCGATAGAAAGTCTCCGAATCCCTCATGTAATTGAGACGTTTTCCCTGAAAAGCACCGAGGAGCAGGAAAACGAAGAACAATATCGTCAGGAACCTGGGGATATTGGGATTCATGACCCTTTATAGCTCCTTGCGGTAAAACAGTAATAGAGCCAGAATGTATCCAGACACCGCGTACGCTAACCCGTAGGCAATGAGATTGGGAATTGCCATATCCGTCGGGGGATCATTCAGGGGCAAATTCAGTATCTGATTTCGGAGATCAAAGAGCCGCAAGTTCGGAAGAACTGCATAGAGATACTGCGCGAGCGATCCGATAATTTCATCCATCGCGTTTTCGGACGTACCCTTTCGGGTTGATACGTCATTGAGGTACTCGGTCAGGTTTCCGCCGATATAGATGAAGAGACCCGCTATGGTAGGAAGTACAGAGGAAGTCGATGTGCAGGAAACGGCGAAGGTAAACGAGGAGACAATCAGAAATTGGAAATAGGTAAGCAAAGCGGACCACAGAAGCATCGTGGGCCATACTTCTTCCTTGAGTCTCAGCGCTACGAAAAACAGTGCGGTCATGAGCAACAGGTTCACGATGACTATGAGCTGAACGCCGAGAAACTTTCCGAAAAGATACTGGTAGCGCCGCAGGGGTTTGGAGAGAATCGTGTAGATAACCTTGTTGTCCATTTCCGTAGGTACAACGGAAGCGGAAATGAAGATGGTGATGAGTATGCCGAAAATCGAGATGGCTGACACGCAGATATCTTTGATCATCTTCGTTTCAACCTGAGTCTCAACGTCCCCCACCACCGTTGCCTGCGTCATAAACGATGTCATAAATGTGGAGCCGAAAATAACGAATATGCTGAGAATCAGAAAGCCGAGAAGCGTTTTCTTACGGATCCCTTCCCGCCAGGTATATACTGCGATGGCCCAAGTGCCGCGAATTGATTCTGCTACTGCCATGATGTAGATCCTATAGGTGTAACCAACTAGGTACGTTCAATATAATTTGGTAACGTTTATGTCTTTGCTTCTTGAGTGCCCGCGCTACCGACCGTGCGGACGAATAGTTCTTCGAGCGTTTCGCGCCTCGGCGCGATACTGATAATTGAAATATCGTTTTCTTTGCATAGGGCTACCGCATCGTAGATTGACATTGTTGAGGGAACCCGCACAAGAGAACGGTCTGCGGCGGAGTCATCGACAGCGAGTCCTGCCTCCGACAACTTCGCTTCGACCGATTCTTCCACGCGGCCGACTTCGATGGAAATATCACGGTCAACGAGAAGTTCATCGAGCGTACCCTGCACCTGCATGACACCTTGATAGATGATTCCAACGCGGTCGCTGATAAGTTCGACTTCCTGAAGCTCGTGGCTGGAGATCATCAGGGTCTTCCCTTCATCACGCAGGTTTGCGAGAATATCGCGCATTTCTTTTCGGGCAAGTGGGTCGAGGCCGGTCGTTGGTTCATCCAGGATGAGGATATCCGGGTCACTGAGTAAGGCCTGCGCGAGTCCGATTCGCTGACGCATCCCTTTCGAGTAGCCCCGCAGCATTCGACTGCGCGCGAAATTCATTGACACGACTTCAAGAACACGGTCGATTCGTTTGGCAAGATCCGCGCCGCTCAATCCGTAGAGATGTCCGTAGAATCTCAGAATTTCCTCGCCTTTCAGAAACTCGGGGTAGTATGCACCCTCTGGAAGATAGCCGATTTTACGCTTAATCTCGGGAGAGGCGATATCGGTTCTTCCCAGAAGCTTGATAGAACCGGAGGTGGGAAAAATCAAGCCGAGCAGCATTTTGATCGTTGTCGTTTTGCCAGAACCGTTGGGTCCGAGATAGGCAAAAATTTCGCCCTGATTGATTGACAGGTCCATATCCTGGAGCGCGTGAACGTCTTGTCCTCCGAACATGCCGGATTCATATACTTTGCTTAGTTTTTCGGTTTCGATTACGGGGGTCACGGTATAAACCTCGATGATGTTTTATAGACCGGATTCTATATCAGAAGATGAGAATGGTAGCAAATAGCGGTGAAAGGTTCAATTCAATCTGGAAATTTACATGAGTTCTGTTAGAAATCCACGCGAATTCCCGCGCTGACAGCCGTATTCCATCGGGAGATATCGTCGTATCTGGTTTCGCTGTCATAGTCAAAAAGCAGATCAAAGTTGAGCTTGAGCTTGAGATTGTATGCTATGGGAACTGTGATAGAAGACTCTATTTCGGTGCGCACATCGCCTGGACGGGTCAAGCTCGGCTTAAAGGTGAGTTGCTCAGTAATCGTAGAATTCTGCAGGAATTCGCGCGTGTATCGGATCCGGAGATCGAGGTTGAGATTCTCTCTGTTTTTCGTCGAGGCACTCGCCGGGATGTTGTTTCGTGATCCCAGATCGCCACGCAGAGGGTCTGGATCGAACCGATCGACGCTCCCCCCCACTCCTGCAAATCCTTCGAGGGTGAAGAGGTTGTCGGATGCGAGGGTCGAAGTTGCTCCCACAGAGGCTTCGAATCGATAATCCAGGGCACGGTTGCGATCTCTTGAAGCCTCGACGACCAAGGTGGGCCGCAGCGTTGCGTCCGTGTTGCTGACGACGGACAGCTCGCCAGCCATAAAGCGGTCTGCGTCATCCGCATCTTCGGTGTATTCGAATGCAGCGTCGAATGTGGTCTTTGCGTGGGTACCGTCGTGTGAAACACCGAGATCAAGGGTTGGTCCAGATGCGTCTTTGGTTCCTGATCGTAATTGGTAACCCGTCTTGATATGGGCGGTCAGGGGTGCCGGAGGCTCCTCCACGGGAACTGAGTCCGCCGGCAGGCTTTCGATTTCCTTAATCCTGGCAAGGTTAAGGGGTGTCCGTTGTTTGCCGTCCGGACTTAATAATAGGATCTCATTGTCAATTGTCTGAATTCGACCCGGCAGTACACTTTCATCCCGCATTGCGACGACCATGAATGACGATGTGTTCAATGATACAATTTCTTCATGCGGTACCATGATACGCCCTGCGAGTTTGGTGCGGAAGGAAACGATGCCGGACGAGATTTGCATCAGGGTCCCGGTGAGATGGTCTCCGCTTTTCAACGTGATCGAGTCTGACCAGCCGAATTGTGAGCAGAGCAGAAGAGCGAAAATCACTATGCAGTTGCGATTGCGCATTACGAGTCACCAGAGGACGACTCAGTGAGCGTTTCGCCGGCTGGTGCGGACAACGGCGTTTTCCGCGTGACGAATGCTGCCAGTTCATTGGCAATTCCGAACATGACGTAAGTAATGCCAAGGGGAAGAAAAACGATGTTGGGTGAATAGGACCGCGCGTAGTGGAACACAGCGATGAGCATTGCGATTAGTACCATCGTCCTGAAACCTTTGCGGGGGGTCAACAGGAATACACCGAGGTTCTTTTTGGGATATCGAATGTTGCTGACCATGAGCAGCGCGAGGGCGAGGGTGAATGGAGTCATAATCCAACTGGTGACCTGGATTTCGAGTTGCGCATGTTCCGCAAAGTAGTTGCAAAATAGCGTCAGAGAGGCGATGTTGCCTGCAGCTGACGGGATCGGCAGACCAACAAAAATGTCCTGGCGATCCGATTGAAACACGTTGTAGCGTGCAAGACGCAGCGCACCCATGATAACGAATATGATCGCGATCATGCCGCCAGTCGGGCTCTCGCCGCCGTTCATGCCGCCTACTCTTACGTAGGCCGTGTAGATGAGAACAGCGGGTGCTACTCCGAAGGAAACGATGTCACTGAGGCTGTCCAGTTCTTTGCCGAAGTCCGATACGCTCTTGGTGAGACGTGCGACTGTTCCGTCAAGCGTATCGAAGAAGATCGCAGCTATGATCCAATAGCTCGCGGCGTCGTACTGTCCGCGAATGCTGGCAAAAATGCTGGCGATACCGCAGTAGAGTGCAAAAGTGGTAATTACACTCGCAGCGATGTTGATAGGCATGCGCTTGCGCTGCCTCATGCGCCATCTGCGAGATTTCTGTTTGTTTTTCTTGGGCTTGTCGCTTCGCATTATTCTTAGTTTCGATTGTGCGTCATTTTCGCGATGACCGTCGAACCCCCGTGAACCTTATCTTTAAGGTCTACAAGAATTTCGGCATCTTGTGGTAAAAAAAGTTCCGCCCTTGATCCGAACCTTATCATACCAAATTTTTCACCTTTTGTCAGCTGTTTACCTTCCGATGTAACGCATACTATACGTCGTGCGATTGCACCCGATATCTGCCGAACGGTCATCGTGCCGTGGGGCGTCTCCAAGTAGAGCATGTTACATTCATTCACTTTGCTCGAATTTGGATCCATCGCGTTGCGAAATTCCCCTTCTTTGTACTCGATTTTCTGGACAGTGCATTCGTCGGGTGCGCGGTTGATATGGACGTTGAACACGTTTAGAAAAATTGCGACACGCTTGCAGGGGCCGTCGTAGTAGGGCGAATCATCAAGGTCGTCTATGCCGTCAATGAGGCCATCGGCAGGGCTGACGATTTCGTCAGGATCGGTCGTGATCTTGCGCGGAGGATCGCGGAAAAAGTTCAATGTGAACAATGCGACTAGCCACAGGGGTGCGGCGGCATAGGGGTACGCGGTGGACCATAGCGCCCACTGTGCAAAAACACTCAGCAGAAACAAGGGTGCGTAGTACGGCGCGCCTACTTTCCACGAACTGAACTTCGGGTTCACATCAAATTCCTTTCCTTGAGGCTAGTGTAGGTTCCGTCGCCGAAGATTACATGACCCAGCACACGAATTCCGAGTACGTCACCGGCTTCGAGAAGGCGTTTTGTCACGGCTATATCTTCCGGGCTTGGTTTAGGATCGCCGCTGGGATGGTTGTGGCAGGCTACAACGCCAGTTGCACCTTCGCGAACCGCCTGGCGAAACACGTCTTTGGGGTCGGCCATCGTGCCGTCCAGTCCGCCTAAGGAAATATCGAGTACCTTCAATACGTCGTTCTTGGTGTTCAGCAGGAGGCATTTAAATACTTCGGTCTCGCTATCTTTATACCGGAGCATCAGAAGATCTGCGACATTTTTGGTGGATTCGATGCGGGTACGCGATTTTTCAGTGAAGTTTGCGAGGCGTTTGCCAAGTTCCAGCGCGGACTTGATCTCGATGGCTTTGACCTTACCGATGGCTTTGACCTGTTGCAGATCTTCCAGGGACGCTCTGGACAACTTTCGGAGTCCGTCGAAATGACTGAGCAGTTCTTCGGCGAGAGCGACTGCGCCCTTCGTGCGGGTACTTGTGCGAAACAGAATGGCAAGCGGTTCGGCATCCCGCAGCGATTCTGCGCAGGTGTGTTCGAGGCGTTCACGCGGACGTTCCTCTTCGGACATTTCGCGTACAGCTGTAGGGATGTAAGGTTTTGGCGGTTTCATTCAGGCTTCCTTCCCATAGCGACGCGCTTGATGCCCGCCAAATCGTTTCGAAAGCTTATGTCATCGTATCCGTGTTCTTCAAGCAGTACAGAGACGGTTTGGTGCTGGTCGATGCCGATCTCAAAAATCAGGAAGCCTCCTGGATGCAGGTAATCAGGTGCTTGAGCGATGAGGTCGCGAATGAGATCAAGGCCGTCTTCGCCGGAAAACAATGCATCGGGGTCTTCGTAGTCTCGAATATCGCGACTGAGGGATCCGCTTTCTTCGGATGCAACATAAGGTGGATTCGAGCAGACGATGTGGAAGAGTTGATTGGGTTCCGTAACTGGTTCGAACAGACTGCCTTGATTGGATGTGATGCGGTTTTCCAAGCCGTGACGTACCATGTTCTCGTGGGCGAGTTCCAAATTATCCTGTTTGATGTCCGTCGCCAGAATCGAACACGACGGCGCGTGTTTCGCTATTGCAATTGAAATACAGCCGCTTCCTGTTCCGATCTCCAGGATACGCGCATCCGGTTGGGGCAATAAATCCAGCACGGCTTCGACCAAGTGTTCCGTCTCGGGACGAGGCACGAGCATCGGTGGACGAATCGCGAGGGACATTGAGTAAAACTCCCATTCGCCCAGAATGTAGGCGATTGGCTCAGATTGGAGGCGACGGTCGACCATAGAATCGAAGGAAGCCGGAATTTCGAGTGCGTCATTCATGCGGAGCATTAACGCCGCGCGGTCGATTTTGAGCGAGTGACAAAGCAGCAGTTCTGCATCGAATCTAGGGCTGTCGGTCACGTCCTGGAGTTTTTTTATGGCATCGACCAGCGTGGACTTTAGAGTCGCCATAGCGGATCTCCATCTCAATTAGTTTGAATTCGAGTCCTCGTCCGCGGGCTTTATGGCCATTTTTGCGGCGCGGTCCGCGGCAATCAACGCATTGACGATTTCCTGCATTTCGCCCTGCATGACTTGCTCAAGACGGTACAGGGTCAGGCCGATGCGATGGTCAGAGAGGCGGTTCTGCGGGAAGTTGTAGGTGCGGATGCGCTCGCTGCGGTCGCCGCTGCCAACCTGGCTTTTGCGGTCGGCAGAGCGTTTGCTCGCCTCCTGATGCTCCAGCTCGGAGAGAATTCGCGAGCGCAGGATGAGCATGGCCTTGGCTTTGTTCTTGTGCTGCGACTTTTCGTCCTGACAGGTGACGATGGTACCGGAAGGTTTGTGGGTGATGCGGACTGCGGAATCCGTCGTGTTCACGCTCTGACCGCCGGGCCCTGAGGATCGATACACGTCGATTTGAAGATCAGCGGGGGAAATTTCCAATTCAACTTCTTCGGCTTCAGGCAGTACTGCAACTGTGATGGCCGAGGTATGGACGCGACCCTGCGTCTCTGTTTCGGGGACGCGCTGTACGCGATGTACGCCACCTTCAAATTTGAATTGACTGAATACGTTGTCACCGGAGATTTTGAAGGAGATCTCCTTGTATCCCCCAATACCGGTTTCGTGGGTGTTGAGAATTTCGACTTTCCAGCCTTTGATCTCGGCGAACCGGGAGTAGGCCTTAAACAGATCTGCGCAGAACAGCGCGGCCTCGTCTCCCCCGGTCCCTGCACGTATTTCGACGATGGTGTTCTTTGCGTCATTGGGGTCTTTTGGAAGGAGGAGGACTTTCAATTCCTGCTCGTGTTCATCGACCTTGACGGAGATCTCTTTTCGCTCTTCCTCGGCCATTTCACGTATGTCCGCGTCGGTTTCATCGCGAAGGAGCGATTCGGCGCTTTCAAGATCAGATTCGTCTTTCAGGAATGCGTTGAATCGGTGAACCAGCGCGCTGATGTCTTTCTGGGACTTGGCGTGTTTTCGGTACAGATCGGGATTTGAGGCGATCTCGTTGGTCGCCATCAATTCGTTGAGATGGTCGTACTCCTTGCAGACCTGAAGGAGTTTCTCGCGCATAATCTGCTCCATTGGAGCGGTTTATGACTTGGTGGAGGACATTGCCCCGAATTTTTTCTGGAAGCGCTGAACACGGCCTTCACTATCTACGAACTTCTGTTTCCCGGTAAAGAACGGGTGACACGAAGAGCAGATTTCAACGTGAATATCCGGCTTGTTGGCGCGGGTATCAAAAGTGTTTCCACATGCACAGGTAACGGTGCAGGCTACATAGTCGGGATGGATATCTTTCTTCACGGGTCTCTCCTGAGCGTTGATCTTTTGATAGTTCCCACGGGAAATTCGGGGATTCGCATACGTAAGCTCAGCACTATAGCACATTTACGCAACTTCCCACAACTTCCCGGCGATTTTGCTCAGGAGTTGGAGCCGGATATCGCCAGATACTTGTTCATCGCGTTAAGGTAGGCCAATACGGCCGCT